>RQOI01000471.1 GCA_003854995.1 Candidatus Zhuqueibacterota bacterium | reverse complement strand
TGCTGCCGAAGGCGCCTTTGTAATTCGCTTTCACAAAGAAATCATCATCGGGATAGGCGGCGAGGTTCTTATAGGCAGGGCCATCTGTTCGGGGACGCGGATCGAGTCCATTATCCTGTGCACGACTGATGCCATTCAGCAGCGGATCTTCGACCGTATTGCCATTGCTGGCGTCGGCTAAATAAGCGGCTGTCCATGCTTCTTCGCCGATCACATTGATGTCATTGCTTGCCAGGTTGAACCAGATATTGTTTTGCAGCAGCAGCTCGCCACTTTCAAGTCGGTCGCGCGCATCTGGTTCGAGCTTGTCCTCGATGGTCACACCATTGCCCGGATAGTCGCCAAAAATGCAGTTTTTGTACTCGCCGCCAAAATTTTCGCGCAGGCGGAAAATTCGCTGTCCTGCTGAGCCATTAACACCGGCGCCCAAATAGGTCGCATTATAAATAACGGGGTAGGCTTTTGGTTCCTGCGCGACAAAGTCGGCCGGCGCGCCGTCGTGCTCGCCAAGGTGGTCGCCGGTTGAATCCGCCTGAATCGCAAAGATGAACTGCAATTTACCGCGGAAACCTTCATCGATATCGATGGCATCGTCTTTGCAAAAGGCCGCCACCAGGTGGTCGCAGTTGACCGTACCGCCGAACCATTCAAAGCCGTCATCCTTGTTGCTCCACACCTCGACGTGCGAGATCACTGTGCCGCGGCCCACGCCGCCGAGCGTCAATCCGTTGATCTCATTACCCTCGCCAATTTCAGTGCCGCCGTGACGAATGGAGACGTATCTGAGGACGCCCGAGCAGTCGTCATCATCCTGACCGCCGTACATGCCGCGCGGTTCTGTGGTCGGGATGCCCTCGATGTTCGTCTCGCCGGCCGGCTGGTTGATGCGTGCCTTGCCGAGGATGATCAGTCCGCCCCACAACCCGACTTCATTGGCTGCCGGGACGAGAGGATTGTTGAGGTCATCGGACTCGGCGGTGAAGATGATGGGCCGCGTCGGCGTGCCTTCAGCATAAATTTTGCCGCCACGGGCCACGATGAGGGCGCTGGCGTTTTTACCCTGCCCCGGCTTGCCTTTGATGACCGTGCCGGCTTGTATGTTGAGCACCGCGCCGGCATCGACAAAGACGCGTCCTTCCAGCAGATAGGTTTTATCGGCTGTCCAGTAAATAGTGGCGCCCGCAGCAATATCGCTGTCCCGCACCGACACAACGTCCGCCCCCGGCGTCGTCTGCGGCGCCATAATGCCATAGTGGGAGAGAGCTGACCAGTCGGCCGCCCAGTTGGACAGTCCGAATGCGCCCTTGTAATTCACCTGGGTTAAAAAGTCATTGTGCTGTGAAAATGATGTCGCGGCGATCATCAGAATCGACAACAGAGTGCAACGCTGTAAAGCTTTTTTCATTGAGGTCTCCTTTTTTTTTGCTCATTATAACGAATAGTCCAAACCGATTGAAAATGTTGTTCCTTCGGTGAATTGGGTAAAGATATAGTCAGTCCCTTGATAGAGCTGTGTCTTTTGCCGTTTGGCATTCAATAGATTTTTGCCGGCAAATTTCAATTTGATGTTGTCCCCGACTCTATAGTACACAGAGGCGTTCAAGGTGTGTGCCGGCTGTTCATAGACAAATGGCTCGCCCGTCTTGTTCCACTCGGAGAGACGTTCTCCGAATACATTGTAATAGACATGCGCCGAGAGACCATTCTCAGCGTTGTCGTAGGTCATATTCAAGTTGAGCAGGAAGGGTGATTGCCCTTCAAGTGGCCTTGTACTTTCCATTTCAGGATTGTTCTGGCGCATCAAAGCAAGCTGTTCTTCCGTGATTTCAATTCTGGACTGGACAAGTGAGAAATTGGTGCCGAAGGACAAATTGCTCAGGCGACTGCTGAGGAGATCCAGTTTTTTCCTCAATTCCACTTCCATGCCGAGTACAATGGCTCGATCGACGTTTTCCCAGGTGATTTCTCTGTTCGAAGAAGTGACGATGAAAGCGCGCTCGATCGGATTTTGAAAGCTTTTGTAGAAAAAGCTGAGACCGTAGATTTCTCCCGGCCGCGTGAACCATTCCCATCGAAGGTCATAATTATCAATGAGCGTGCGCTGCAGCAGCGGATTGCCAATGTGGGTGAATCCGGCGCTGAAATCATAAGAGGCATAGGGCGCCAGCTCTCTAAAGTTGGGCCGCGCCAGGGTGCGCGTCATGCTCGCGCGCACGTTCATATCGGGATGGATGGTGTAGATAAAGTTCACGGATGGCAGCCAGTCTTTGGTGTCAATTTTTCCGTCCGCTTTGGTCGTGTCCAGGCTGGCCATGTTGATGTTCGTCGCCTCGTACCGTGCGCCGCCGATGAAGCGAAGTTTATTCGACAACGGCAGCTCCGCCATGGCATAGTAGGCGAGGATTTCCTGCTCGGCCCCGTAATCATTGACGCGCAAGTCTGCTGGCGACAAGCTGAGCTTTAGCTTGTAGCCATAATAGGTTGTGCCGTTTATGGTCTGCGACGTCATGTCCCAGCCAATATTGTCCGACGCAAAAAAAGCATCCGCATCACCCTTGAAGGATCTGGCGCCGGAGCCTTCATTGTAGACGAAACGATTCTCGACAAAATCGCGCTCCTTTTGGCTGTACAAGCCGCCGAATTTCAGATTGGCGGCTTTTCCGGACCATTGCCGGAATGGCAGGGTAAAGTTGGCGCCGATTTCGTTTTTGCTCTCGTTCAGGGTGCGAAAATAGCGTGTGGGCGCAATATTGGAGAATGTGCCCTGTCTAATGATCTCGCCGTCCTCCACCATGGCGTAGCGGCTAAAGTAGCGAAGATCGGGTTCATCCTGACGCGTCGCCGATGTGGTGACGTTCCAGTCCATTTTCAAGCCGCCCAGAGACATGAAGTGATGGTCGCCGTTCAGCTGCAGGGATGCTAATTGTCGTTCCGAGTAGCCGAGATTGCTGGCAATGAACAGATCGTCTGCAGCATCGAGCTTGTCATAGTCATATTGTCCTTGCAAGTTACGGGCGACGCTGACGCCGTTGGTATTGTAAAGATAGTTTGCGCTGATTATGTTGAACGGATTAATCTTGTACGATGATTTCAAAAGCCCGCCCCAGAGAACATTGTGCGTTGATTGGACATCGGCCATGCGAAAGATCGGCGTGAGCTCGGTGGCTTGCGAGCTGCCGAGTCGCCACGCGTTATAGATGCCATCATCGTAAGATTCGTAGCCGTTGCTGTAGGTCAGGCTGGCGAGATAACCCAAAGAACGATTGAAGAGATCAAACTCGTTGCCGATGGAAAGCGAATAGCTCTGATTCAGCGATGGCGTCATCGGCGACGGCGCCATCTGTGGATTGAACGCCTGCGAATAGACTTGCAGGTCATCGAGTGATTCTGTGCTCTCGGGATTGAAGGAGGTCGGCGGTGTGGGATAGTCGCCGGATTTCAGTCCGGCATCGACAATGCCCGGGATGCTGCGGCTTCCGTCATCATAGCCCAGCCAGTCCGTTGACCCGCCGGTGTAGCCGATGGGGCCATTGCTGTTGAATGTCGCTTGTGTATTATAGCTGCCTGACACTGAGAACTTGAAATTCAGCTGATCGGGAAAGTCTTTGGTTTTGATGTCCACCATACCGCCGGAAAAATCACCGGGTCGATCCGGCGTGAAGCTTTTCACCGTGACGATATTATCGATGAGATTGGACGGGATGATGTCCACTGAGCCGGCGCGGCGATAGGGATCCGCACTGGGAATTTCTGCGCCGTTCAATTGGGTGCTGGTGTAGCGATCTCCCAATCCGCGGATATAGACATATTTCCCGTCCACAACGGATGCGCCCGTCACCTGCTTCATGGCATCGGCGGCATCGCTGGCGCCTGCCTGTGAGATCACTTCAGCGCTGATGGCATCGCTCACCGCTGCGGCTTTCTGTCGATCTTTGAGGAGAACCGCTTCGGTGTTTTTCAGCGCTTTGGCAGTGACGACCACCTCTTCGCCTTCGAGCGCTTCCATGCTCATTTTTAAATTGACGGTCTCGCTCTGATTGGCTTTGATGTGCACATCTTCGATGCGCAGGCGCGCATAGCCGATGAATGTCGCCACGACCGTGTATTCGCCGACCGGCACATTTTCAATATCGTAATTGCCATTCAAATCGGTCGCCGCGCCCATTGTCGTGTTTTCGAGCACGATGTTTACGCCGGGCATGCCTTCACCAAATTCTGCATCCACGACTTTGCCGACGAGTTTTCCGCGGACTTGAGCAAAAAGAGATTGAGACAAGCCGGCACACAATAAAAATGCAAGTATGAAAAAGGAGCGACATTTCGAGTCTTGTATGAGAAACATTTTTACCACCTCTCTACTTTTGTTGTTTAACTGGTTTCTGCTATATCATCGCTCATAATGGTAAGCATTCAAGGTTATTTCCATATTATAACAGTATTAATTTTAAGTAAAGATCTCCAGCAGCGCCAAAACAACAGACAAATATATTGTGCTCAGTTTGACAGCACGAATTTGACCGCATCAAGATAGCTCTCTATTATGAATGCACTATAAAGTATTGATGAAATCCGCACTGAATATCTGAATATTCGTCTTGTGTATCCGGGCTCGTATGGTTATCTTTCATTGTTGAGTTGAACAAATTTGTAAAAGAAATGAATAATGCTGGCAAAAACCCCATTCTCTTCCTGTCGCCGAAAGAGAGATATTACATCATTCCTGCGCACATCTCGCAACATCAAATAGCCACTGCGCTATCGGCATACAAGCTGGAGCGACTATCGTATACCTCCCGTCCATTTGACATCTATGATACGTTCGATGGGCGGCTGGCAGCAGCTCATACGGCACTGCTAAAAATGGAAAATGTTTTTTATTTCATCGATCGAAAGAGCGGTTCGTATTTGGAAGCATCGAAGGATTTATCTCAGCAATACTATTATTGGCAGGATTTTAGCGGTCGACTGCATGCGATGCTCCAGCGCAAAGCCGCTAGTCGCGCTCTTTACGCGCAGCTTGAGATTCAGGTGAAGCGATCGACGATGCGACTCGTCAACGACGATGACAAAACAGTGCAGATCTGTCACTTTATCCGATTGGTCATCGCAGGCCGAAGTAAGAAGAGGACGATCAAGCTCATCCATGCGGTCCCCCTGAAAGGGTATAGTGATGATCTTCGATGGGTCGAGGTGCAGTTACGCGCCATGGGGATGAATGAAATACAAGGCTCTCTGGTCGATTTGTGTCTTGATGAAAGCGAGCTGCGCTTGCATAAAAAGTTCAAACCGACGCTGAACCAAAATCAAGCTTCCTGGAAAGCTGCCCAGACACTATTGCAAATATTGAACGGAACGATGCAGGCACATCGCGAGGGCGTTGTGAAAGATATTGATACAGAGTTTTTACACGATTTTCGCGTTGCCCTGCGTCGAACCCGTACGGCCCTCGATCAATTGGAATGCGTCCTGCCGCAGAGTGAAGCCGTCCACTTTAAAGCCGAGTTCAAATCGCTGCAACGGGCCACAAACCGCCTGCGTGATCTCGATGTCCATCTGCTCAACCGTTCGGCTTATGAAGAAGCACTGCCCACGTCCCTGCGTTCGGGGCTTGTGCGATTCTTCCAAGCCTTGAGCAAAAGCCGGCATCAAGAGTTCGACCGAGTGCGTCGGCTTTTCGACTCGGCGGAATTCGACGCGTTGATGGAACAGTGGGCTATTTTTTTATGCGCGGATTGGCAGCGGCAGGAGAGCCTGACCCTGCAAAATGCACCGATAAAAGCGTTGTCCGATCAACTGTTGAACGACGGATTGAGTGAAATACTCATCGAAGCAGCAAAAATCACGACGGATACGCCGGGAAAACAGATACACAAAATTCGTATTCGCTGTAAAAACTTTCGCTATACTTGCGAATTCTTTCATTCACTTTATCCAGACGAAATGAAAAAGGTTATCTCCCAATTCAAGGAATTGCAGGATTATCTGGGACGACTACACGATTTGTCGATTCAACAAAAACGGATCATCAAGTTTATGCGCAAATTGCAGCCCGATGCGGATAATCAAACGATAGCCGCTCTCGGCGGGCTGGTCGTCGTGCTGACTCGAGAATTCGAAAAGTTGCGCTGCCAAATTCGCTCGCGATTTGATACTTTTTCACGCCACGTATCCAGCTCATTTCATGTCTGAGAAAGGGGGATTCTGATGACCGTCATGGCTCTCTATCATTTCAAGGGCGGTGTTGGCAAGACAACGGCTGCGGTGAACCTGGCCTATTTGTCCGCTTTGGATGGATTCAAAACACTGCTCGTCGATCTCGATCCGCAAGCGTCCGCTTCCTTCTACTATCGGGTGCGCTCTGACAAGTCATTTAGCAAAAAATCGCTGCTGAAAAACAGATCACGTCGCCAAAGGAATATAAAGGGATCAGATTTTCCTCTTCTCGATGTTTTGCCGGCCACCCTCTCCTATCGAAAACTCGACATCGCGCTCAGCAAGTTCAAAAAGCCCAGGATGCGACTCGTGAAGATCCTCAAACAGTTGAGAAAGCAGTACGACATCATATTTATCGACGCTCCTGCGGGACTCGATCTTGTCGCAGAAAATATCTTTATGGCAGCGGATATCATTTTACTTCCGTTGATTCCGACAACGCTGTCGGTCATGACATTGCGCCGACTCG
>RQOI01000470.1 GCA_003854995.1 Candidatus Zhuqueibacterota bacterium | reverse complement strand
GTCTTGACTTTATTGCAATATCGCTCGCTCTCTGGTTAAGGAACCAAAAATCTATTTTTACGATTCAGGATTGGTGAGTGCTGGTGCGGGCGCAAAATTTGAAAATATGGTAGCCCTGAGTCTTTTGCGTCACGTCTATTCGCTGAGAGATTATAAAGGAATGAGAGCTTCACTCCATTACCTGCGCACAAGGGAGAAAAAAGAGGTCGATTTTTACGTTGCCATAGATGATAAAATCGAATTCATCGCTGAAGCGAAAAAAAGGCATGCAGATGTGAGCCCCGCCCTCAGATATTTTCATGCCAAATATGGATTGAAAGCTTTTCACATTGTGTACGATGTACGATGCGAGCGCAGGGAGGGTGATATCGTCGTTCGCAAGGCCGGCGAATTTTTGCAAGAGTTGGCCATGTAAATCTATCTGGCCGTTACATCTCTCGCTACCCCCGCGCCTGCTGAATCCATTTCAAGCACTGTTTCGTCTTGTCGCGAATGGCGTCATAATCGCCGGCAGCGACCAGCTCTTTTGTCACGAGCTTGCTGCCCATGCCCACAGCGCAGGCGCCCGCCTTGATCCAGCCCTCAATGCTCTCTTTTGTCGCGTCCACGCCGCCGGTCGGCAGCATGCGCGTCCACGGCATGGGGCCTCTGATTGCCTTGATGAATCCCGGTCCGCCGACCTCGCCCGGAAAAATCTTGACGATCTCGGCGCCCCATTCTTCGGCGCGGGATATCTCGGTGACGCTGCCGCATCCCGGTATATAGGCTATCTTACGCCTGTTGCAGAGCCTGGCGACCTGTTCGTCGAAGAGCGGCGCGACGATGAAATTCGCGCCCGCAGCGATGTAAAGCGCTGCGGTGGGCGCGTCCAGCACCGAGCCGACGCCCAGGATCAGCGAAGGACAGTGCTCCTCGCAAAAGGCGTTGAGCGTTTTAAAGACATCGTACGCTTTATCGCCGCGATTGGTGAATTCCAGCACAGCCGCGCCGCTGTCGGCGATCGCGCCCGCCACTTGGCACGCCACATCGACGTCCGGATGATAAAAGAGCGGCGCCAGACCACTGCTCAGTATTTCCTGGTAAACTGTCAAACGGTCAAAACGAGCCATCTCCATTCCTCCTCAATGAAATCAGTGCGAATGCATTGTATCAAAAATTAGGCAAAATGGCAATGATCATTTTTCTAATTTAACTTTGCAAATGCCTGTAGCTGACCTTTTATGTTTTGCGGGGAAACGTCAGTTTTTGGCCGCTGCAAAAATAGAAATGAATCGTCAAAATAATTCATTGCCCAATTGAAAAGCTATCGATGCTCCAGGCTATGTTTTTCTTCGTGATCTCTCGTGTTTTCGTGGTTTTGTGTTGATTTTTACTCATCTTTGCCAGAGACTGATGTTTTACAAAAGCGCGCAAAATTGATTTGACTAAGAAAAGCACAAGTTGTATTTTGCTGATATTATTATAATTCTCGAGTGGTCCAAGCAAAGGAGTGCAGAATGAGTGAACATGATCAAGAGCGTCTTTCAATGCACAATATGTCAAGGCGACGTTTTCTGTCGACCATCGGCGTCGCATCCGGCGTTTTATTGACGGGCTGCGGCAAAGACAATCCCACCAAACCGACCGGTGACAATCCGATCAACCTGCCGGAATCGTCAGCAGTGGCGGTCGGGGAGGTCAAGATTTACGATTTCAATACGCTGAAAACAAAAATGATCGATATGCTGGACAAGCTGGGTGGATTGGGCGACCTGATCAAGAGCGGCGATACGGTCGGCATGAAGATCAATCTCACCGGCGGCACCGGTCAGGCGGACAATTGGCAGCGGGATACCGGCGTCAACGCCGTTGATTCCTACTGGACGCACCCGCAGATTGTCAATGTTGTCGGACAATTGGCCAAGGATGCCGGAGCGAGTAAAATCGTCATATTGGAGAGTTACTATGACTATGAG
>RQOI01000061.1 GCA_003854995.1 Candidatus Zhuqueibacterota bacterium | reverse complement strand
GGTATCTGCACATCTGCACAAACCGTCAAGCCCGCGTTCTTCGCTGCAATGACCGAACGGGCAAAGCTTTCCAGAGAGACATGCGCTTTCGGTTCAGAAATCAATAGCCGTGCTCCCCGCTTGAGCGCTGCGACTATTTGCGCAAAGAGAGCGTTCTGATCCGGCACTTCGTGCACGACGGAAAAGGCCAGGGCAAAATCGATCTTGTCCTGCATGTCCGCGAGCTGTAAATCAGCCGATTGACAACGACGCACGAGCAGCCGGTCGAGAACGCCCGCTTTTTCTGCCCGCGCTCTCAGCTTGCTCAGCATTTTCTCCTGCACATCCAGACAAATTACCTTGCCGCGATCTCCCACCATGCCGGCCATCGGTATGCTGAAAAAGCCCATGGCGCAGCCAATATCCACAACCGTATCTCCTTCTTGAATATAGGATGCGAGAATTTTCTGCGGCGACTGGGCGAGCTTTCGCATCGGGCTCACCAGTACATGACCGACCCACACAGGACAAAGATGTTCAGCCATCGTATCCTCCATTCCTTTTCTCATCCCTTGTTGCTCAGTCTAAAAGACGAATGGGTGCAAAAATTATTGTGAATAAAGTTGGACGATGACAGCTATATATCGGCATGCAGGAAGCATAATTCAAAAGTGGGAGTCGGACTCGCGATAACCAGACGATGACCGACTGCCATCAACTAATGAGTCGAGTCAAAACTTAGAATTGCAGAAGAAAAACTCACAAGCATGAATTCCCGTTTGTACCATCACTACTTTAGCATTGACGAATCCAAGCCGCGCTATCCGGACTGGGACCGGCTTATGAGCGTTTTCACCCGTTCCACAGCATTCGCCGCATCATAGGCATACGCATCCGCGCCAAATTCCCGCGCCATTTCTTCGGAAAGCGGCGCACCACCAACGATCGTCTTGATCGAGTCAAGGCTTCTCTCTCTCAACAGCGTCGTCACTTTTTTCATATTGAGCATGGTCGTCGTCAGTAACGCCGACATACCGATGATCTCAGCTTGTTCAGAGACCGCAACCTCGACAAATCGATTGGCAGAGACGTCTTTGCCGAGGTCAATGACCTGAAATCCAGCGCCTTTCAGCATGATGCCGACAAGGTTTTTGCCAATGTCGTGCAGGTCGCCTTCAATAGTACCCAGTACAATCTTGGCCAACGGCTTTACATCCTCTTTGATGAGCAAAGGCTTGAGCTGATCCATGCCCGCATTCATGGCTCTGGCGGCGTACAGAACCTCGGGAATAAAAATCTTTTGCTGTTTGAAGAGTTCCCCAATGACATTCATACCGGCGATCAAACCGCGGTCCAGGATGTCCTGAGCGCTGATATTCCGATCGATCGCCTGCCTTGTCAGCTCTAATACGCGTTTGTCATCGCCTTTTTGCAAAAATTCTGCAATCTGCTGCAAGAGCTCCATGCTAGACTCCTTTTTGAACTGACACTTTTGGGCGACGCACCCCTGACTTTTCAATGCAGAGGTCCGATACTTTTAGAATATACATAGCTGAGCTAGGGTGCTTGAAACGTAACATCCGAAAATCCCATTAAACTGAATCCTCTTGCCTTTTCGGCAAATGATCCTGACCGTATCGCCTGGCCTCTCTTTCCATCAATTCTATCAATTCGTTTTTCACATCATCAGCAAGGCGCGATGGTTGATAGCGCTCGACCAAATCGCTCACCGCCGCATGCGCGCGTTCCACCAGTGTCTTGGCGCCTTCATCGCGCCATCGCGATGCATTGGCGCGATCGATGACCGGTCCTGGAAACAAAATCTCTTCGTGCACATATCGCCGAGTATGATCGGCAATGAGCAAATGCCCTTCTGCCAGGAGCTCTTGAAACAATGCCATGGCCGGAATATCCTCTTTGGGCTCAATCCCCTTCGCAAGCTGGAGCGTCATGCCGCAAATTTCATTATCTAAAACCAGCTTTTCCAGACTCTGACAATTTTCAAAATTGAGCATGCCGGGCCCGGCAATGTTGTTGATGCCCGAGAGCACAGCCAGTGCCGCGCCGATGCCGCTTTCCAGTCCAGCCTGTGCATCCAGTAGCTTTGCATCACTCAGTGAAATATAGGCTTGCGTCGGTATGTCCAGATGTTTGCCGATTTCATTATAGCCACAATCGAGCATCATTGTTTCGATCGCCCCCATTGGCGTGGTCTCGTAGCGCAGATCGAAAATGGCCGGCGAACCGCCGTACAACACAGGGGCGCCGGGACTTGCCAGTTGGCTGATGACGATACCGCTCAATGTCTCGGCCGTATGCTGAACCAGTGTACCGACCTTTGAAACCGGCGCCATGAATCCGGAGAGCGGCATGGCGATAAATTCAACGGGTATGCCATGCAGTGCGCAATCGACGACATTTTGCGACGTGACATCACTCCATTTTAAAGGTGAAGTGGGGCAGGCTGAAAAAATGGTTAACGGCTTCTCCTTCAGACTTTGTACCGATCCGCGCACCGCCACTTGAAAATCTCGCATCACGGCAAAAGAATCGACCGTGAACGTGCCAGTGACAACCGGTTTTTCGCAATAGAGCAGACTGAGGAAAAGGCGATAGCTGTCCGAAATGCCGTCAGGCACATCAGCGGGAATAAAGGCCGTGCTCTGAGAAGCGATGTTATCCAGTTGACTGACAATTTTCGCGTATGTCATATAGTCCTGCGTGTTCGGTCGTCGCATTTCTTTGCTATCATAGTCGAGCAGATGAATGGCTGCTGATCCCGGAGTGAAATAGACATTATTGTCGACAAAAAAATGCGTTTCATTGCCCAACACATTGAACAGCTTGAAGGGCCGGGCGGCGGTCCGCAGGCTTTTTTCGATGAGATCGGGCTTAAATAGGACGCGCTGTTGGCTTTTATCAACTTGAGCGCCAAAATCCGACAACAGGGACAGCACATTTTCATTATGTAACTCTACGCCGAGTTTGCACAGGACATCGATAGCCTCGGAGATTATTCTTTCGATGAGCACCCCATTTAAGAAAGCCAGCGCCGGCCTCATAGCGACCTCCCATTCAATGCTTTTTTCTTCAGTGCAGCTTTTTCATCATGAGCACGACGACAGAACGCGCTTTCACCTTGTAGATGCCGTTTGCATGCGCCGGCGCCGTCTCTAATCTGCGAAAATCATTGGGCGGCGATAGCGATGTATCGACAATCCGATGCCAGACCTGCGTCTCGAGCAGCGGCGGCAGCTCAAACAGGAGCGGCTTCCAGTAGGCATTCAACATGACATGCAGCTTTTCATCCTTTTCCGGATAGCTGAGCATGAACGCGAGCGAATGAGAGGCGTCGCCCCAGTCAGGCTTGCCGAGCCTGACACCATGCCAGAGGAGGTGTGGTTCTGTCAGAGATTCACCCGTGCACAGGATTTGTTCATGGGTGAAAATGGCTCGATGTTGAATAAAATTGATCAGACCGGTGACAAAGCGCAATAATTTTTTATGCGCATCCATGTCACCCCAGTTGAACCACGACAGCTCGTTATCCTGACAGTAGCCGTTGTTGTTGCCGGCCTGTGTGCGTCGAATCTCATCGCCCATGAGCAGCATGGGCGTGCCCTGGGAGACGAGCAAGATGGTCAGCATATTCTTTATCTGCTGCAGTCGCAATCGTTCAATTTTCGGATCATCTGTCGGGCCCTCGACGCCACAATTCCAGCTGTAATTCTCATTCATGCCGTCACGATTTCCTTCGAGATTGGCGTGGTTATGTTTTTCGTTGTACGACACCAGGTCATTCAACGTAAAACCATCATGACAGGTGATGAAATTGATGCTGCGGTTGGGCTCTCGTTTTGGGTCGGTAAAAACATCCGGACTGGCGAGAATTCGGCTGGCAAGGGCGCGCACCACGCCGTCCTCACCCTTGACAAATCGGCGCACATCATCGCGATAGCGGCCGTTCCACTCTGCCCAGCGGTCGCCGGCGAACGAGCCGACCTGATAAAGACCCGCCGCATCCCAGGCCTCTGCGATGATTTTGGCGTGCGCGATTTCCGGTATGGTGTCAATCGCCCAGAGGGTCGGCGGGTTTTTCAACGGCCTCCCCTCATCATCGCGGCTCATGACCGATGCCAGATCAAATCGAAAGCCATCCACATGCATATAGTCGACCCAGTATCGCAGACAGTCGAGTATCATTCGCTGCACGACCGAATGGTTGGCGTTGAGCGAATTGCCGGTGCCGCTGTAATTGGCATAGAGGGATTTATCACGCTCCAATATATAATAGGCCTCATTTTCCAGTCCACGAAAGGAAAAGGTCGGCCCTGTATGATTGCCCTCAGCGGTGTGATTGAAGACAACATCCAGTATGACCTCGATGCCGGCCTTGTGGCAGGCAATGATCATATCGCGAAATTCATTCACCGGCCCGAGCGGGCTCTTGTCCGAGCTATATCTGACATGCGGCGCAAAAAAGGCGACCGGATTGTAACCCCAATAATTTGTCAACGGCGGCATGACGTCCTGCTCATCAAAAGCCTGCACCGGCATCAATTCGATCGCCGTGATGCCCAGATCTTTCAAATAGGGCAACTTTTCAACCACACCCGCATAGGTGCCGCGTTTGTCATCCGGGAGATTTGCAGTCGGATGTTTGGTAAAGCCGCCGACGTGCAGCTCATAGATGACGGAATTCGCATAGCGATATTTGAGCGGATAGTCATCTTTCCAGTCATAATCATCAGGATCAACGACGACGCCCTTCATGGCGTGGCCGCAGTTATCGCCGGGCTTGACGGCTGCCTCGCGATCGTAATTCCTGCCGACGACGATCGCCTTGGCGTACGGATCGAGCAGAATCTTGTGCCCATCAAAGCGATGACCGTTCTCGGGCGAAAATGGACCATAGACGCGAAAGCCATAGATCTGGCCGGCGCCGATGCCGCCGACGAATGTGTGCCAATAGTAATAAGTGCGATTGAGCCGCTGATCGAGCCGAATCACGCGAGCCGGCCTGGCGTCATCGACGTCATCAAAAAGCAGCAATTCCACCGCCTCGGCGTTTTTCGAATAGAGTGAAAAATTCACCCCGGTCGGGTAGACCGTCGCACCCTGCGGATAGCTTCTTCCGTAGACTTTTTCAGAAATCATATCTACTCTCACCTGTGAAAGGCCACTCATCTCAAGAACTGCCTGAAAGATACGGAACGATAACTCTATTGTCCACCATTTTATGCGGCCAGCGGTACAACGTCAGTTACTGGTAAAATTGAATAAAAAATCAACACAAAACCACAAAAAAACGTAAGAGGTCAGTTTCTGGTAAAGACACAAAAGATCAATTTGGTGAGACCTTTGGCC
>RQOI01000469.1 GCA_003854995.1 Candidatus Zhuqueibacterota bacterium | reverse complement strand
CGGACCACGAGATAACCGCGGTCGCTCAATATTTGATCGAAATAGTGCGCTCTGCTCCAGACATTCGTGACCGTTGGCGCCGATGGACCGCCGTAAATATTCATGATCACCGGATACTTTTTCGAGGGATCAAAATCCTTGGGTTTGAGAATTTCAGCCGGCATGAGAAAGCCATCTCGAGTTGGGATTTCAAAAAGTTCGGGAGAGTGAAAATCCATCTCTTGCGCCAATTCAATATTCGGCCGTGAGATATCTTTGATTTTTGTACCATCGTTTTTGTACAAAGAAAGGCCTGGTGGTGTGCCGATGTTTGAAAATTGTGCGGTGAAATATTTTCCATTCGGGCTGAAATGGACGCTATAGGCGCCGTCGCCATTCGTGAGCCGTTGCATACCCGACCCATCGCTGTGGATGCGGTAAAGGTGACGCTCGACCGACGATTTTTCAAGTGCGCTAAAGTAGATCCAATCCTTTTTCGAGTCAATGGCGGCAATGGTTTTGCGCGGATTGCCGCCAGCCGATCTCACCGACCATTCGCCGGCAGTGATCTGGTTGACGAGCGCGCCGTCCAGGGTGTACTTGTAGAGATGCGCATAGTTGTCGCGCTCGGACTGCCAGATGAAATGGGCGCCATCATCGAGAAAAGTCAGGTCATCGTGCACATTGACCCAGCCGGCATCGGTTTCTTTCAGTACGAACGTCGACTCGCCCGTCTCGCGATCGACATAAAACAGATCGAGCTCATCTTGTGGTCGATTGAGTGTCTGCACGCTGACGCGGTCGCTGGTCGGCAGCCAGTTGACGCGGACAAGGTACTCGAACTCGCCCAAATCTGCCCATGTCGTTCGTCTTGACGTAACATCGATAATGCCAAGGCGCACAACAGGATTGGCCATGCCGGCTTTGGGGTAGCGCTGCGTGATGACGTTTGGCACTGCGGGTTTGAAATCAACAAAATGGGCGATCGGAACAGGCGATTCATCGGTCTGGAAATAGGCGATGCTTTTTGCATCGTCTGACCACCAGTAACCGATATCCTGTCGGTCGAAAATTTCCTCCCAATAGACCCACGACAGCGTGCCGTTCAGGATCGTATCGGAGCCGTCGTCCGTAAGAGCTGTTTCCAGGCCCTTGTCGATATCATGGACGAACAAGTCGTTGTCGCG
>RQOI01000468.1 GCA_003854995.1 Candidatus Zhuqueibacterota bacterium | reverse complement strand
TCAGGAGGATCAGCAGACTGGCCAGCAAGGCGATGAGGCTGAGAGACAGCACTTTGGCAAGGAGGTACTCGGACAGCTTCAATGGTGTGACAAATAGACTGTGCAGAATGCGCTGCTGCTTTTCCAGCAATAAAATTGCGCCGACAAATGTGAGGCCCAGCACGGATGTGTCCGAGAAGACGAGTAGGTTTGTCACTACCAGACGCTGTGCTGTCGGAATATTGAAAAGAGCAATGATATAAATGGCTGATACCAGCAAATAGATAAAATAGAAACCGTGCCGAAACTGAAATAGCACGTCGTAGCGGAACAATTGCACCATTCGACGTATCATTGCAGTTTTTGTCCGGTGATTTTTATGAAAATATCTTCCAGCGTCGCTTCGCCGGTGTGGATGGTCTCTATAGATGTTGTCTTGATGATATTGAGGAATTCCTGGTTTGTGCCAATATTCAGCAATGGGAATTCCTTATGCTCCCTATGGTCGTCCAGTCGATACTCGATATGGACGGTCTTGGTGCTGTGCTGCAATTTCAGATTCCTCGGCGAATCGATCACGATCAGTTCGCCACTCACGATGAATCCAACGCGGTCGCACAATTCGTCGGCGTCGGTCATATTGTGCGTGGTGAGAAAGATGGTTGTGCCCTGCTTTTTCAGATCGAGGATGATATTTTTCACGCAGCGCGCGTTCATCGGATCGAGACCGGCCGTGGGCTCGTCGAGGAAGAGAATGTCCGGTTCATTGAGCAAAGCGCGGACGAAATTCAGGCGCACGCGCATTCCCTTTGAAAATGCAGCCACGCGGGTATGACAGTCATCGGCCAGGCCAACCATGGCGAGCAATTTTTCCGGCTCTCGAGCTGTCTCCTTGTAAAATGATCGGAAAAGCTGCAGGTTCTCCAGCGCAGTGAATTTTGCATAGAGATTGGGAAATTCGAATGCCACGCCGATATGCTCATAAATAGAATGGTCCGCCCGGCGCATTTCGCGACCCAGAACATGAACCGAACCTTGATAATTTTTTAAAATGCCGTTGATGATTTTTTGTGTGGTGCTCTTGCCCGCGCCGGACGGTCCGAGAAAACCGAATATTTCGCCCTTTTCGATGGAGAAGGATAGGCCCTTCAGGGTTGGCTTTTCGTTACCCGGATAGGTAAAGTCCAGGTTGGTGACGGTTATCATGATCAAGCCTTTGAATTTTAAGCTGTCCAATACCAAAAGTTAGGCAATGAAAGGTAAACTTTCAATCCTATTCTGCTTGTCCTGAGAATATCCTTGCAATTTCGACTTATTCTTATATATTTACAAATGTAAGGATAATCAAATTTTGTAAGGGAACATTCATGGCCATTGCAACTGTGACATCGAAAGGTCAAGTGACGTTACCTCTGGTCATTCGAGAGTTGCTGAATATCGAGCCTGGCGACAGGGTTGATTTCAGTTACGACAAAGAACTGAACAAAGTCATTTTGACGCCGCGAAATAAAAAAAATGATCAAGTCCGAGGCTTGTTATCCCATTATGCCAAGGACAAGCCGGTGACGGATGACGAAATGAGGGACGCGATCGGAAAATATATTGCCGAAAAATTCAAATGATTGCACTTGATACCAACATTATCATTCGATTTTTAGTGCAGGACGATCCTGCTCAGTGCAAGATAGTCGACCGATTATTCGAAAGAGCTGTTAAATCGGGTGATAAACTATGGATTTCGAATTTTGTGATTTTAGAGATGATTTGGGTTCTTGAACGAATATTTAGCGTAACGCGACATGACATCATCAATACGATCGAATCACTGTCCTGTTTGCCGATTTTGGCTTTTGAGGATTCGGTGATGCTCATGACTTTTTGCCAAATGGCTTTGACGACCCAACAAGAGCTTGATGATCTGTTAATCGGTTTGAAAGGACAGATCCACTGCGATTATACTTTTACCTTTGATAAAAAAGCTGCAAAATGTAATCTGTTCAAATTGCTCAAGTGAGGAGATCGAAATGAGAATCTTTGTCCTATTGACGCTGGTGATCATGCTGTCTTGCTCGACACAATCCGACAATCCTTTGCTCTCGCCATGGGATACGCCTTTTGCGGCGCCGCCGTTCGCGCAGATTCAGGAACGGCATTATGTGCCGGCCTTTAAAGAGGCGATGAAGCGCCACATGGCGGAAATCCGCTCCATCATCAACAATGGGGATGAGCCGACATTCGAAAACACCATCGCCGCACTGGATTACAGCGGCGAGCTGCTCCGGCAGGTGGGATCTGTCTTTAGTAATCTCAACGGGGCGAATACCAATGAAGAGATGCAGGCTATAGCCAAACAGATCTCTCCACTGCAATCAAAACACGCCGATGATATTCGGTTGAATCCCGAGCTCTTTCAGCGCGTCAAAGCCGTCCATGAAAAGAAAGATGAGATGGGGCTCACGCGAGCGCAGGAGAGACTTTTGCAGGACACCTACAACTCTTTTGTGCGCAACGGCGCCAATCTGTCGGACGAGCAGAAAAAAGAGCTGCGCGCACTAAATGAGCAGTTGTCGCTGTTGACCCTCAAGTTCGGCGAGAATGTCCTGGCAGAGACCAATGATTTCAAACTTGTGATTGAGGATCAGGCCGAGCTCGCCGGCCTGCCGCAGTGGCTCGTGGATCAGGCCGCCGAAGCGGCGGCGGAAAACGATATGACCGGCAAATGGGTCTTTACACTGCACAAACCGAGCTGGATTCCCTTTCTGCAATATTCGAGCGTTCGTCCGTTGCGCGAAAAACTCTATACAGCGTGGATGCACATTGGTGATAATGACAATGAACACGATAATAAAGAAATCATTTCGCAAATTGTATCCCTGCGTCGCAAGCGCGCCAATCTGCTCGGCTTTGCGTCCCATGCAGACTATGTGCTGGATGACAACATGGCGAAAAATCCTGCAACTGTTTACGCTTTTTTGCAGCAGATCTGGGCGCCGGCGCTCAATCGCGCCAAGGTTGAAGCTTATGACATGCAGAAAAAGATCGATGCCGAGGGTGGTGACTTTCGGCTGGCCAGCTGGGACTGGTGGTACTATGCGGAAAAAATTCGCCAGGAAAAATACAATTTGAACGACGATGCCCTCAGGCCATACTTTGAGCTCGAAAAGGTGAAAAAGGGTCTTTTTGATGTGGCCCGAAACCTGTACGGACTGCAGTTCGTCGAACTGCAGGACATGCCGATCTATCACGAGGATGTCACTGCCTACGAGGTGAAGGAAGCGGATGGCTCACACGTCGCCGTCTTGTACATGGATTTTCATCCACGTCCGAGCAAACGCAGCGGCGCGTGGATGACCGAATTCCGCGGTCAATACAAGAAGGATGGCGAACATGTTGCGCCGATCATCTCCATTGTGATGAATTTTTCCAAACCAACCGGCGATACGCCCGCTCTGCTGACTCTCGATGAGGTGCTCACCCTCTTTCACGAATTCGGACATGCGCTGCACGGCATGCTCTCCGATTGCAGCTATCCCGGCCAGGCCGGCACGAATGTACGGCGCGATTTTGTCGAGTTGCCATCGCAGATCATGGAGAACTGGGCGGCGCATCCGCAGGTGATCAAGACCTATGCCAGCCATTACCAGACCGGCGAATCGATTCCCGATGAACTGGTGAAAAAGATCGAGCAGAGCGACTCTTTCAATCAGGGATTTATCACCACGGAAATCGTCGCCGCCTCTATTCTGGACATGGATTATCACAGTCGCACCGACACGGCGAGCATCGACGATGTCGATGCATTTGAAGAAGAGTCCATGCGCCGGATCGGGCTGATTCCTGAAATCATTCCGCGCTATCGCAGCAGCTATTTTCAGCATATCTTTGCCGGCGGCTATTCTGCCGGCTATTACAGCTATCTGTGGGCAGAGGTGCTCGATGCGGATGCCTTTGAAGCCTTTGAGGAGACCAGCCTGTTCGATCAAAAGACGGCGACGGCTTTCCGCGAGAACATACTCGAACGCGGCGATACAGAAGATCCCATGGTGCTCTATAAAAGATTCCGCGGCCATGAACCGGAGATTGCGCCGTTGTTGAAACGGCGGGGATTGATGTAGAGCCAGAGACCCTTGCCAGGCGCCTCGAAGGCGCCTGGAAAAAAGTTACCCTTGAATTTCATCCCATTCTTTACTACAATGAGTTAATTGCACATATTGATTTCCATTCACTTTTTCAAAAAAAAGATAGCATTCACATTATGGAGAAAGAACAATGAAACCCATTTATGCTGTTGTCGCGATCCTGGTTTGTATGAGCTGCGCTCCAAAACAACAAGAACCGGAAAAGACCGTTCTTTTCAACGGCGCCGATTTGACCGGCTGGAAACTGGTCGTCTCTGCTGACAGCGTCGATGTGAACGACGTCTGGTCTGTTGCAGACGGCGTCGTGCGTTGCGCGGGTGCGCCGAACGGCTATATGATGACGGAAACAAGCTATGCCAATTACAGGTTGCATTTGGAATGGCGCTGGGTCGGGGAACCGACCAACTCGGGCGTGCTGCTGCATTGCCAGAGTCCGGTTGAAAGTCTCTTCTGGCCGAATTGTCTCGAGTGTCAGCTCCAGGCCGGCAACGCCGGTGATTTTGTCCTGATCGGCCCCGGAAAAATAACGGTCGATGATTCGACCTATGTGAATCCGGATCGTTTTACCATCATTCGGAAAAAACACCCGAGCAACGAAAAGCCGGCCGGCGAGTGGAACGTCTATGATATCGAGGCGCGTGGCACTGCGGTCGCCTGCTGGGTGAACGGATTGATGCAAAATAACGGCGTGGACGGCGCACTCTCTTCCGGGCCCATTGCACTGCAGAGCGAAGGCTCGGCGATCGAATTCCGCAATATCTATCTTTTCCCGCTGGAATAAGGGATATCGATGCACGATATTCGAGTAAACTCAAAAGAGGGTGAGTAATGAAAAATACAACATGCCTCTTGATCTTGCTGATGTTCACCTTTGGATGCGAGAGAGATTTATCCGGTCCGACCAAGGACATCGATGGTTTGCATATTGCGACCGAAGAAGACGCCTTTCATATTATCAACAGAACCGATGAGGAGCTGCATCTGTTCCTGGTCGAACAAGGCATCGCCGCTGTCATCGAGTGGGCGCCCTATTGCATGGCGACAGGGACGGTCCTGCAACCTGCAGAGGAGATCCGCATCGCTTTCGACAATATATACGGCTATAAGCCGGATTGCGCTGTCATCGTCCATTGGTGGTCATGCATCGAACAAGACGGCGTCCGAGAGCCAGGCCCGATTCGTTCGATTGTGCTGCCGACCAGCAGTGACTCTTGATTTCTAAAATCCGCCGCAAATCGGGAATAAAAATCAAGGTGTTATGGTATAAATTTATAATATTTTTGACACGGCAACGCATTGCTCCGTCTTGTATGACGAGCGAGCAGTCTGAGGATGGAAAATTATAGAGGACGACGGACGGGGGCGCATGGACAAGGTCGAATCTTTGAGTATTGTATGAAAAGCCTGCGGGCAGCTCTCTTTTTTTCTATTTTGAGTTTTTCTCTGGCTCATGCCTTTCAATCCAGTGGATACGCCATCGTGAATGGCGCCAGACTATGGTATGAAATTGCGGGAGCAGGCGAGCCTCTCGTGCTGGTCGCCGGCGGCCCGGGTTTTTCACACGTCTATTTCAAGCCCCATTTTTCCCAGCTGTGGAACTTTACGGTCATTTATTATGATGGCATCGGACGTGGTCGATCGGATAACGCCTATATAAAAAGCGACTATTCGATCGATCGCGATGTTGCAGATCTGGAAGGACTCCGCGTCGCGTTGAATATCGAAAAATGGCACATCTATGGCCATTCGTACGGCGGTCTGGTGGCGCAGCAGTATGCCCTGCAGCATCAGGACCATCTTTTGTCGTTGATCCTCTCGAATACCATGCACAGCTTTGAAATGTGGCAAGAAGGCTATGAAAATTATTATAACGAAATAAGAAATCAGTATCCCGAAGCATGGAGCACGATTAAAAGACTGGCGGATCAGGGGAAAAAGGAATCATCGCCGGAAATGAGATGGATCAGCATCCCGACCATGCCGCTCATCTATTTTTATGATGTCTCCAATGTGGAGAAAATAGTCAGCGACTCGCTGCCATGGAACGCGGATGTCTACTATGCCATCGTCGGTGAAGAGCTGTTTCATCTCAGTCCCAGACTGCAAAATCTCGATTTCCGGCCGCGCTTGCGAGAGATCAACGTACCAATGCTCATACTGGCCGGCCGCTATGACCGCATTGCGCTGCCGCGATATCAAATCCAGTATGAAATATATGCACCGCAGGCCGAGTTTCACATTTTCGAAAAGAGCGGCCATTTTCCGTTTCTCGAAGAGCCGGGCAGCCACATCCAGCTGATACGTGAATTCCTCCTGCGAAGACAATGAGTTGATGGACGGATCTCCCGTCGCCGCCAATCATTTTCAGTTACGGAGAGTACGATGAATGATGACCATGTCTCACGACGCGCCTTTTTAAAAGGAGCAACCGCAGCTATGGCGTTTCATTATGTGCCCAGCCGATTGCTGGGCCAGGATGCGCCGAGCAATCGGCTGAATATTGCCGGCGTCGGCGTGGGCGGCATGGGCGCCGGCAACCTGCGCGCATGCGAGAGCGAGAATATCGTCGCCTTGTGCGATGTCGACAGCGACTATGCTGCGCGCACTCTGGCAAGATATCCCGCTGCGAAAGTTTATCAGGATTATCGCGTCATGTTCGAAAAAGAGAAAAACATCGACGCGGTCGTCATTGCCACGCCTGACCATACGCATGCGGTCATCACCATGGCGGCGCTGCAACTGGGCAAACACGTCTTTTGCCAGAAACCTTTGACGCATACGGTCTATGAAGCGCGAAAAATTACCGAAGCGGCGCGATATTACAACGTGCAGACGCAGATGGGCAATCAGGGCCATTCGTCCGAGCACATCCGTCTGCTCAAAGAGTGGCTGGCCGATGGCGCCATCGGCCCGGTGCGCGAGGTGCACGCCTGGACCGACCGGCCAGTGGGCGGCGATCCCTGGTCGACATTTGCCGTACAAGCCAAACCAACCGATACGCCGCCCGTGCCGCCATCCCTGAATTGGGATCTCTGGCTCGGACCGGTTCCATATCGGCCATACCATCCCGACTACCATCCGACCAAATGGCGCGCCTGGCTCGATTTCGGCAC
>RQOI01000467.1 GCA_003854995.1 Candidatus Zhuqueibacterota bacterium | reverse complement strand
GTGCCGAAATCGCTGGCGTCCTGCCAGTGACTGTTATTGCGACTGGCCGACACAGCGACCGAGCCGATGAAATTGTCGCGCGACTTGGGATTTTCGTCCGGATTGTCGTTGTCGCAATAGGCGATCGACAAACCGCTCACCTTGCCGATCTCCAGCTGCTCTGTGGGATTGGTGGAGCTGTTGGGATTGTAATCCTCATTATAGACGATCAAGCCGATTTCCCACAGGTATACGCCATCCGCAGACTCGATTTTGCAGTCGAGGTGATGCGAATAGTTTTTCACCGCATAGTTGGCCGTCAGATCCATGACTTCATAGTCGACATCCGCATTGCCGGCCGTTATGTGGTAGGCAAAAGCGTTCTGATTGAGGGTATGATCGCCACCCGAGGCGTCTTCATCGAAAAAAAGTTCGACGACATCCCAGTTATAATAGCCATCCTGCGGAAATCGATAGCCATCCACCAGTACATCGTCGACGATTTCGACGAGAAAATAGATGCGATCGGTTGCGGATGACCAGATCACTTTATAGCGACCGGTGAAATCAGCCGGATCCATGGTTCCGCCCCACGGGATCCAGATCTGGTCAATGGTTTGCCAGTGCGCCGCAGCCCAGCAGGCCTCATCGCCGCGACCATCAATGACCGGTGGCGTCAGGCATTCTCGGGCCATGACCGTATCGTCCTGCGTACGAATCAACTGAACATCGGCCTGCGCGACCGCACCAGTGAGCAGAAGGAAAAGCAAGAAAAAATTGGGAAATTTCATATATCATCCTTTAGAATATTTCGCTGGTATGAATGGGTGTGCCGCGGGTAAAAACAAGAGAGCGGGCTGGCTCCGCCCGCTCTCGTCTTATTTTAACAGCAGCAGTTTTCGTGACAGATCCACATTCGGCAGGCTGATCAAACGGCAGACATAGACGCCGCTCGGCGCCGCTCGGCCGCAATCATCCTCGCCATCCCAGCGCACGGCGTGCGTTCCTGGGACATGCAGGCCATCGACCAGGGTTCGCACCTTGCGACCGGACATATTATAGATATCCAGTCTGACATCAGCTTCCTGCGACAGGGTGAACCGAAGAGTCGTGCTCATATTGAAGGGATTGGGAAATGCCTGATGCAATTCGTATTCGCGCACGCCGCCGGCAAGAGGCAATTCTCTCGCCCGCACCGATGTCGCGGAACGATCGATGATGCGGATATTATCGAGATATAAGGGGACTGTGCTGGCGCCCAGATTGAATTTGAAGCGATTCTGGCTGTCGGAGAACTGGGCGACACCTCCCTCTATGCGGTATTCATCGGCGCCTTTGATCTCGATCGACGACGTCCAGACGTGCGTGCGATGCGGATCAACCGGTTCCTGAAAGCCCAGAGCGATCGTCCGCGGCTCATCGGCATCTGCCATAAAATAGATGTCATAGACGTGGTTGGAATCCACTGGCACGATCTGCGAAAACTGCACATACCAATCGGTGGTCGCCTGCTCCGACTCGTAGAGCATGTAGTAAGCATCGTCAAAATAGCCATCCTCCATGAGCGTCATGGTGCCGTTGCCATTTTCGTAGAGGTTCAGAGCCCACCCGGCTGTGGTGCCACAACTGAAATCGCCGTTCACCACCTTATCGCCGTTGCTCAGCCAACCGACTTTGACATACACGGGTTCTGCCCAGACCTCATTTCTTTTGGTATCGCGCGTCTTTGCCGTGACGACATAATTGCCGGTGGCCACATTGGTCCAGCTCGTGGATTCCCACGGTTCGCCATTGGCGCGGCCTCTTGAGGCGCTATTGACATAGAAATAGACGTACTGCACCGTATCGTCAGTCGCCGTGACATTGGCGCGCAGCAGGATATCCTGACACGGCGCAAAGACACCGCCGCTGACGGGCTCGACGATCTCTATCGTCACCTCTGCCAGGAGTAAAGTGCCGAACGCCATTGCCAGAATAGCAAACGGCAGCATTTTTTTCACCATATTTTCCTCCACAATGATCTCGAATTCTCTTCATTCGAGAGAGAACAGGCTATAGCTGTCAGCTCTTTTCTTATCTCGCGCCGATGCCCATCATTTGATGAGCAGCATCTTGCGCGACAAAACCGTCTGCTGCAGGCCATCATCTGCGCGCAATGTGTAGATGTAGATGCCACTGGGCACGATCTCGCCGTCATCCGCCATGCCATTCCATCGGACGCTGTGCAGACCATCGGACTGGCGGGCAGCGACCAGGGTGCACACCTTTTGACCGCTCATATTGAACAGATCCAGCGCGACATTCGCCGCAGTCGACAGCTTGTATTGAATGGTCGTGCTCGAATTGAACGGATTCGGAAAAGCCTGAAAAAGCTCATACTCAGAGACAACGCCGCTGCCAAAATCGAACTGCTTTGATTTGACGGACGCAGCCGAACGATCGATGACCTGGACATCATCGAGATAGAATGGGATGGTGTTGTTGCCGAGGTTG
>RQOI01000060.1 GCA_003854995.1 Candidatus Zhuqueibacterota bacterium | reverse complement strand
TTACTATACAACGGTGAAATATGGTCCAGATGGCGATATCCTCTGGAAACAGGATTTTGATATGCAGGAGCATATCGATGTTATAGGAGATGCCATAAAAATGGCGGTTGACAATTATGGCGCCGTCTATATTACGGATTGCGTCGGCCGAGACGGAGACATCGCCGACTGGATGCTCATCAAATACACGCCGGATGGGCAGCAGGACTGGATGAGATACTATGCCGGCCCTGGCGGGGATATAGACAATCCGAGCGCGATCACGCTCGATCAGAGGGGAAATATCTATGTCACCGGCAAGCAGAATGCCGCCGGACACCAATGGAATGGCCTGACGAAAAAATATACTCCCGAGGGCGAAGAAGAATGGTCGTCAGAATATGAAAGCGGCGGGTGGGACGAAGGCCTGGCTATCGCTGTCGATGATTTGGGAAATGTCTACGTCGGCGCTGTCGCCGCGGGTTTTCAAACCGATGACGATCTCGTCACCCTGAAATACGATGCGAACGGACAATTTCAATGGTTCAAACGCTATAATGGCGGCGGTGACGCATGGACGGACGATTGGCCGGTTGCCATTCAGATGGATTCGCAGGGGAATGTCGTCGTCAGCGGCATCAGTGAACCGGAGCCCGGCATCCGGCATGGCATCGTGACGATAAAATACACTCCGAGCGGTGAGGAGCTATGGCTCGAACGGTATGAGAAATCATCTGTTCTTGACATGGTCATTGATTCGGATGACAACATTTTTTTGACTGGCTATACTGAAGACGAGGATGCTCCCTATTATGGAGATATCTTGACGCTCAAATATACGACATCCGGCTCGCTGGCGTGGGAGAAAAGGTATGCTTCAGAGTACAAGAACGATGATAAAGGCGTAGCCATCGCGCTGGATGCTGACGGACATGTTTTTGTCACTGGCAAAAGCCGGAATAAAAACTATGATATCGTAACGATTGAGTATGATTCATCCGGACAAGAGCTCAGCATCGACCGCTATGTCGGCCCGGAGATGACGGATGAAGATGTCTGCGAAATAGCCTGCTCTCCGCAAGGCTATGTCTATGTCGCCGGTCTGGTGAGTCCATTCAGCACGTGGCACGACTACCTGCTGATCAGATATTCCTTGCCGAATTCAGCTGTGCGAAAAAGCGACCCGGAACTGATAGAGACGGCTCTTTTGGGCTGCAATTATCCCAATCCTTTCAATGGCGCAACAACGATCCCTTTCTGTCTCGATAAAGAGTCTTTTGTGACGATAGATCTGTACGATTTGCAGGGTCGCAGCATAAAGACATTGAGCCGCTCTTTTTATGAATCGGGTGTTCATCTGGTTTCCTGGGATGGCAGGGATTACCTGAAAAAACCAGTAACCTCCGGCGTTTACGTGTGCAAAATGCAAGCGGGGACGCATGTTATTTTGAGAAAATTGTCATTGGTTAGATAACATCACACAGCCCATGCTTGCACCTGATTTGAAACGCCGATTTCATTCGGTCTGTTCACTGTCGAGTCTCCAGTTCATCGAGGTGTCGGTCATCCGGCAAAACCCGCCTCCCCTTCTGAGGCAGCTTGATCACAAATTGTGCTCATAAATGGACCACTCAATAATGAGGGAATTTTTATGAAGACAGTTTTAGCCGTCAGCTTTCTTTTTGCCCTTCAGATACAAGCACAAACGCAATGGCAAAATCCTCTGCCGCAAGGCAATGTTTTGCTATCTCTTTACTTTAAAGATGCACAAAGCGGCTTTGCCATCGGCTTGTCGGGCACCATATTAAAAACTGTGGATGGAGGGAAAACGTGGTCTCTCCAGTCAACTGATCTAGAGTACGCATTTTATTCCATGCATTTTCTGGATCAAAACGATGGCTTGATCTGCGGCGCCGATCGCGACCAGCGAGGCATCATTTTGAGAACAACAGATGGAGGATCGACATGGGCTCTCATCGACGCGAGCTTTGACTATCCGCTCTATTCGATCGATGCATTCAAGCAAAATAGCTATGCGGTCGGCGGCGGGGGCATTATCGTTCAGTCATCGGATCGGGGCTTGACGTGGAACAGGCTTGAAAGCGGCACTCCAAACGATCTGTGGTCGGTCTGTTTTGCCGATGAGAATACGGGCTATGTCGCCGGCGATGACATCCTATTAAAGACGACGAACAAAGGAACGAGCTGGTCGCCTTTGACCAGCGTCAGTTATCCGGGACTGCTCAAATATGTCTGGTTTTTTGATGCCGATGAAGGCTACTTTTTCGGGCAAGGAGGGACCGTCTTAAAGACAACCAATGGCGGGGTCTCGTTCCTGTCAACCGGCATTCATCCAACATTCGGTCACAGCATCACCTCTGCTTTTTTCACCAGCAGACAGGTCGGCTTCGCCTGCGGCGAACAGGGAAGACTATTCAAAACGACCAACGCCGGCGAATCGTGGACCGACCTGTGGAATCCAGGCGGGCTGCCCCTCTATTCGGTATTTTTCATCAGCGCCACCGAAGGATTTGTCGCAGGCGTGGGTGGACACATTTTGCACACCATCAATGCTGGAGATAAATGGGACTGGTCATCTTCCCGGTCAGGATTTGGCCAGCAATTGAAATCCATCTCGTTTGTCAACCAAAATGTCGGCTATGCTGTTGGCGGTACAGCGCCCTACGGATCAATTTCGGAGGCGCTTTTCACCAAAGATAAGGGAAACACGTGGCATGAAATGACTACCGGAACACGCGTTCCGCTCAATGCAGTCTGTTTTTTGAACGAAAGCACGGGATATGCGGTAGGATATGAGGGGACGATCATCAAAACAACGGATGGCGGCAATTCCTGGAGCTCGGTCGCTCAGCCCAACTGGCAGCGAAACCTGCGGGCGATCTTTTTTGTCAATGAGAACAAAGGCTTTGTCGTGGGCGGCGACGAGGATTTTGCGCAATACAATCAGGTCGTCCTCAAGACGACGGATGCGGGATTGACTTGGAGTGAGTACGAGAGCGATTGGACATTCACTTTGAACAGCGTCTTTTTTGCCGATGAAAATCTTGGCTTTGCGTGTGGCAATAATTCCAACCTGATCAAAACAACGGATGGCGGAGCGACCTGGAGAAAAAGCAATTCCGGAATTGATGCGGAGCTGCGATGCATATTTTTCACTTCCAAAGATGTCGGATATTGCGTGGGTGAGGATGCCAGGATTTATAAAACCACGAATCAAGGCGTCGAGTGGGCCCAGCAGGTGAGCGGTTTTGAAAATCGTTATGAATATGACCTGAATTCAGTCTATTTTGTTGATGCGAACACCGGCTATGCGGTGGGCGGCAGAGGCTGGGATTACGGCTATCACCAGCAATTTGAAAAATATGGCCTTGTCCTCAAGACCTCTGATGGCGGCGCGACGTGGACAGAATGGGACTGTGCGACATGGAATAATTTTTATTCCATCGCTCCTGTCGAAAAAAACAGCTTCATTCTATGCGGTGACTACGCGTCGCTCATCAAGGTGACCAATGACGAAGTCTCCACTGTTCCTGCCACTGCAACAATAGCAGAGCATGATGGATTTTTCCTCGCACAAAATTATCCCAATCCTTTCAATCGGTCTACTACTATTCAATATAATTTGCCCGTTGCGCAATACGTTGAGCTTAAAATATATGATACGCTTGGCCGCGATGTCATCACGCTGGTTGATGAAAGTCAGGCTGCTGGAAGTCATAAAGTTCAGTTGGACAGCGGAGCGCTGTCGACCGGACTGTTCTTCTACCGCTTGCGCGCCGG
>RQOI01000466.1 GCA_003854995.1 Candidatus Zhuqueibacterota bacterium | reverse complement strand
CTACAAACTGGCAACATCGTGCTTTTTTGCACCGTTTTAAAGCCAACCACCGAAGGCGCCGAGATTCACCGAGATATTGCCCGATTTCGCTTCTTATCCTCCGTGATTCTCGGTGCCCTCTGTGGTTAAGATGTTTTTGCATGCGGCCAAGTCCGCGCCCTGGAAATCGCCGATGGGCGGACAAAGCCTATCCGAGATTCGGCGGAGAAAAAACAAAGGGTGACAATGAAAAACCAGATTAGCTTCATCAGCCTGTGCGCCATTCTGCTGTACGCCGCCTGCAGGAATGTCGAGAACGAGTCCCAGCCGTCCCGTTTGCCAGAGTTCAAACTTGTGCCGGCGGATACGTTCTATTTTAATTCCTTTGTCGACTGCAATATGGCCGAGGCGTGGGTGGCCGATACCTTTCGCATCTTTCCGGGCAAGTACGGCGAGGATCCTCTGTGGGGGGACGCCCGCGATCTGAAATTCGCCGACGGCCGCAATGCCGATAAAGCCTTCAGCAGCCGGCCGGAAGAATTCACCCAACCCCTGCTGCCGCCAAATGCGCCCATCGGGCAGCCGGGATTGCACGGCGCCGTCTGGTTCGAGACCATCTACCAGGATCGACAAGACCGCAGCGGCCAGACACTCTACGCGGTGTATCATAATGAAAACTATCCCTCGACGCTGCCCTGGGATGCGGAGACGGGGACGGGTTATATCGATGCCAAGTGGCCGCAGGGATTACAGGGCCCGGACTCGCCGGCAGCTGTGCCTCGAATTGGCATCATGAAGTCGACGGACGGCGGCAGATCATGGGAGGATAAGGGCATTTTCATCGAGGATTACCAGTCGCGCTTGATCCTCAAACCGCACAACACCTCCAACACCTTTGCCGGCGGCGTCGGGGATCCGTCAGCAGTGGCGTGCGGAGATCATCTCTATCTGTTCTACGGCGAATACGGCTATCCGGGAATTTACGATGAGAGCACCTGGACGGCTGCGAAGGAGTGGAGCGGCCAGTGCATCAGTGTGGCGAGGATCAACTTGCGGGATCTGGACAATCCTGCGGGCAAGGCCAGACGATGGGATGGCAGCGGATTTCATGCGCCGCATGACGGCATCGGCGCCCCCATTGCCGCGCTGCAAATTCCTCTGGCAGAGGGTGGCCCGGCTTCCTCCCCGGGCGGCGGTTTTCACTGGGGCCCGTCGGTCAGCTGGAACACCTATCTCAACTGCTGGGTGATGCTGATGGGCAAGGTGACCGGTCCGTCCTGGACCGGCAGCACCATTCACATCTCTTTCAACTTGCACCGCGATCTTGGGCAAGGGGCGAATTCACAGGACTGGTCCAAGCCGCAGCTGCTCCTCGATAAACCGGGCTACACGCTCTGGTATCCGTCCCTGCAGCCAATGGATACGCCGGAGGATATCAGTGGGCGGAACACCTGCCTCAAATTGGGTCGACGGGCCAGATTGTACGTCAAGTACATCCGACCGGAAAAGAGCGCGTACATGTCGGAATATATCGTCGAATTCAGACGCTGAGCCGGATTTCGACAAGGTAGACGCCTGCCAATTTTAAACTTTTGATTTCAAAGGTTTTTTTGTATGTTCCCACAGTCGATGCGGCACGGATGCGATATTTTTCTCCCAACTCGGCGTCCTGGCCACAGCAGTCATTCTCCTGCCAATTCGATGGAAATTGCCCCTGAATGCGAGGTTTATCATGGAATCAAGAAGAACTTTTCTGAAAAAAAGCGGACTCTGCACAGCCGGGGTGCTCATCGGATCCTCTGCCATGCCGGCTATTCCGGCCGATGTATACAAGAGTCAGCGACCCGCGCCGCAGGCGCGCCGGTTCAGCAGCGACGTCATTGAAGCGACCATCGAGCGCGTCAAGGCGAAACTTCCGCATCCGGAGCTGGCCTGGATGTTTGAGAACTGCTTTCCCAACACCCTGGACACCACGGTCTATTACAGCGAAAAAGACGGCCGGCCGGATGCCTTTATCATCACCGGCGACATCCACGCCATGTGGCTGCGCGATTCGACCGCGCAGGTCTGGCCCTACCTGCGCTTTGCCAATGAAGAGGAAAAGCTGAAAAGGCTGTTTCAGGGCGTGATCAATCGCCAGACAAAATGCATCGCCATCGATCCCTATGCCAACGCGTTCAATGATGGCCCCACGGGCGGCGAATGGCAGAGCGATTACACCGCGATGAAGCCGGAATTGCACGAGCGCAAATGGGAGATCGATTCGCTCTGCTATCCGATCCGCCTGGCTTTTCATTTCTGGCGAACGACCGGCGATACGGCCTGTTTTGACGCCAACTGGCTGGCGACGATGAAGCTGGTCCTCAGGACGTTCCGGGAACAGCAGCGCAAAACCGATCTTGGACCCTACAGCTTTATGCGCAACACGACGCGTCCCGGGGATACGCTGCACATGTCCGGCTATGGTTATGACGTCGTGCCGGTCGGTCTGGTCGTCTCGTCGTTCCGGCCGTCCGATGATGCGACCGTCTTGCCATTTCTGATACCGTCGAACTATTTCCTCGTCACCTCTATGCGCCAGCTGGCGGTGATGGTCGATTCACTCTCTGCCGATGTCACTTTTGCGCAAGAGTGTCGCGCTCTGGCGGATGAGGTGGAGACGGCGCTGCGACAGTACGCTATTGCCGAGCATCTCCATTTCGGCCAGATCATCGCTTACGAAGTCGATGGCTTTGGCAACCGCCTCTATATGGACGACGCCAATGTCCCCAGCCTGCTGTCGCTGCCCTATCTCGGCTGCCTCGCCGCGGATGATCCGCTCTATCGGGACACTCGGGCGTTTGTCCTGTCGGAGCACAATCCCTTTTTCTACAAAGGCGCCTTTGCCGAGGGCATCGGCGGCCCGCACACCGGCTGGCACGATCAGATCTGGCCGTTGAGCATCATCATGCGCGCTATGACCAGTCAGGATGAGCAAGAGATACAATCTTGCCTCGATATGCTGGTCGCCACCCATGCCGGCACCGGCTTTATGCACGAATCCTTTCACAAGGACAATCCAGAGAAATTCACCCGTAAATGGTTCGCCTGGGCGAACACCCTGTTCGGCGAACTCTTGATCAACACATTTGACAAATGATCTTTATGAGGAAGAACAATGAAAATCGCCATCTCCTTTTTGCTCTCTGCCGCTCTCTTGCTGTTGAGCTGCACCGCCGAGCCGACCCGGGATGAGGATCTCGCGGCATACGTCGATCCCTTCATCGGCACCGATTACCACGGCCACGTCTTTCTCGGCGCCAGCGTCCCCTTTGGCGCGGTGCAGCTGGGGCCGACGAATTTCACTCATGGCTGGGACTGGTGTTCCGGCTATCACTATTCTGACAGCCTGCTCATCGGCTTTTCGCATCTGCATCTGAGCGGCACCGGCATCGGCGATCTCGGCGACGTGCTGGTCATGCCGTACACCGGGCCGCTCAAACAGACGCGCGGCACAATCGACAATCCAGAGAGCGGCTTTGGCTGCAAGTACGAGCATGCGCTGGAAAAGGCGGCGCCCGGCTATTATTCGGTTCATCTGCAGGACTATGACATTCACGCCGAACTCACGGCCTCAGCGCGCGTCGGCATGCATCGCTACACTTTTCCCCAATCGGACGACGCGCACCTGGCGATCGATCTGGGGCATGGCATTGGCTGGGACAGTCCGGTGGAATCGTTCATCGAGCAGGTAGATGACACCACCCTCATCGGCTATCGATTCTCGAAAGGATGGTGCAGCGATCAGCGCCTTTGGTTTGCCATACTGCTGTCAAAGCCGCTGGCCCAGCTGCAGATCTTTGCGGACGGCGCTGCGCCGGATGCGCCCGACAAGATAGCGGCGCTCACCGCCATGCTGAATTTCAGCACTGCGGCGGATGAAGTGCTGCTGATCAAGGTCGGCATCTCGCCGGTGAGCTCGGCGAACGCGCTGGCGAATATCCGGACCGAGATTCCGGGCTGGGATTTTGACAGCGTCGTCGATGCGGCGCGGACGGCCTGGAATGGCGAGTTGCGCAAGATCGCCATCAGCGCACCATCCGAGGCGCAGATGCGCGCATTCTATACGGCGCTCTATCACGCCATGATCGCGCCGGTCCTGTTCAATGACGCGAACGGCGACTATCGCGGCACGGATAAAAAGGTCTATGAAAAAGCGCCCTTTCAGAATTATTCGATTTTTTCACTCTGGGACACCTATCGGGCGGCGCACCCGCTGTACACCATCATCCAGCCGGATCGCGTCGCGGACATGGTGCAGTCCATGCTCGCCATCGATGCGCAGCAGGGCAAGCTGCCGGTCTGGCACCTCATGGGCAGCGAGACGAACACCATGGTCGGTTACCACGCTGTGCCGGTCATCGTCGATGCGATTTTCAAGGGCATCGCCGGAATTGATGCGGAGCAAGCGCTGGCAGCGGCGAAAAGATCGGCCATGCTCGATGAAGAGGGACTGAATCATCTGAAAGAGGTGGGATACATCCCGGCGGAAAAAGAAGTCGAGTCCGTGGCCAAAGCGCTCGAATACGCCATCGATGACTGGTGCATCGCGCAGCTGGCCCAGTCGCTGGGCAAGACCGCGGATTATGACTATTTCCTGCAGCGCGCCAAAGCCTATGAAAGGTACTTTGACCCGACCACCCGGTTCATGCGCGGCGTCATGGCCGACGGCAGCTGGCGCACGCCTTTTGACCCGGTGTCCGCCAGTCACCGCAATGACGACTATTGCGAGGGCAACGCCTGGCAGTACACCTGGCTGGTGCCGCACGATGTCGAAGGGCTGATCAATCTGTTTGGCGATGCAGAGACGTTTGTGCGCAAACTCGACAGCCTGTTCATCGTCGATTCCAGGCAGGTCGAGGGCGCATCGATCGATATTTCGGGACTCATCGGTCAGTATGCGCATGGCAATGAGCCGGGTCACCACACGCCGTACCTCTACGCCTTTGCCGGCCAGCAATGGAAGAGCGCGGCAAAGGTGCGGCAGATCATGGACACTTTTTACACCGATGAACCGGATGGTCTGTGCGGCAACGAGGACTGCGGCCAGATGTCAGCCTGGTACATCTTTTCCGCGCTGGGATTTTATCCGGTCAATCCGGCCAACGGCGTCTATGTGTTCGGCAGCCCGCTGGTCGAGCGGGCTGAAATTAGAATGCCGGGCGATAAAGTTTTTAGAATCGTTGCGAAAAATAACAGCGCGGAAAATATCTACATACAGTCCGTCAGACTCAATGGGCAGGAATATTCAAAAAGCTATATCTTGCACCAGGACATCGTCAATGGCGGCGAGATCGAATTTGTCATGGCGGCCGAGCCGAACGCGGCCTTTGGCAGCGCGGCGGAGGATCGCCCGACGAGCAAGCTTGACCGGCCCTGATCTCAATTTGTGCTTGTTTTCAATGGCTGTTTTTATCATATTAACAAGTTGTCAGGATGTTGTTTTTCTCATCACACAACTTGGCAGCAGCAAAAGATGCATTCAGTTCGAGAAGAGAATTTTGGCCTTTTAAAGTTGAAGGAGAATGTCATGGGAAAAGAAGCGATCAAGGTTTCCTCTGTTGATGTGATAAAGTTGTTGGATATGCTCAACGCCGCCCTCTCTGAAGAATGGCTGGCCTATTATCAGTACTGGATTGGCGCGCGATTGATGGAAGGGCCGATGAGAAGTGAGGTCGAACCCGAACTGTTGCTGCACGCTGACCAGGAATTGAACCACGCCGTACTGGTGGTCGACAGGATCATTCAACTGGGTGGAACGCCGGTCATCAATCCATCGGAATGGACCAAGTGGGCCCGCTGCTCTTACGATGAACCCTCTGACCCTTATATCGAGGTGATTTTGGAGCAAAACCTAAAGGGTGAAAGATGTGCCATTCAACGCTACCAGGAGATCGCCGATTTCACCGCGGGCAGAGACCATTCGACGCATCAGATGGCGGTGCAGATTCTCAATGAGGAGCTCGAGCATGAAGATGACATCGAGTCCTGGATCACCGATCTCACGAGAATGAAAGAAGAGTGGAAAAAAATACGGCTATGAAAGACAAGCCACGATAAAAAGCGCAATCTGCATCCCGAATGGCGATATAGTCTGGCAGATTGAAAACTCGCAACGATCCTATTCTTCCATTGCGGTTGATGAGAATTTTGTCTATACCGCGTATAAGGATTCCATCCTCGCTGTGGAGAAAGAGACTGGCAGCGTTCACTGGTCTTTTCATATTCCTGATGGCATTTTGCCTGATCTCTCAGCCAATGCTATTGCCATTTCCGATAGCATGCTGTGCTTTTCAATCTGGGAGAATTCGGAGGATAAGGGTCAATTATATACTCTCGACAAGATAACTGGAAATTACCTTTGGCATCATACGTTTGATACAACGGGAGTTTACTCTCCAACCATCGCCAATGGCAATGTCTACGCAATAAACTGGCGAACCAATTCGATATGGGGATTTCATCTGCAAACGGGGCAGCACATTTTTTTCGATGCATCGGCAAAATATCTTCATCAGCCCGTCGTTGCGGATAATGCCCTCTTTGTTGAAGCATTCGGCGCTGTTGTTTCGTTCAAAAGTGCTGGTACCGGCATCAAGGCCATCTTGTCTGAAAAAAAGTCATTCGAACTAGTCCCAAATCATCCCAATCCATTTAATCAGTCAACACGTTTTAAAATTCATCTCTTTCGATCCGATCATCTCAATATTTCCGTCTATAATCTCTTGGGCGCCCGAATAAAGACAATATCAGATCGTAATTTTTCAGCGGGATCTCATGTTTTTATCTGGGATGGCACGGATGACCGTCGTCACACTGTTCCCTCGGGTGTATACATCGTACGACTTGGCACTGGTTCTTATGCTAAATCGATGAAAATGATTTTAATCAGATAGTACAATGGCAAGCGGTTCTGCAGGCCCAGGTCGTGCAGCTCGACGATGATCATCTCGTCGCCTATCTCCGGCGCGGCGGCGACTTTATGCCGACAGAGCACGGCTATATGCTGCACGCCGTGTTCGACGAGTACGCCATCATCGGCCAGCCGCCGGAGCTCTAGACGTCATACTCCGGGTGACGGTCACTACCTGCCAATCTTGACTCCCGAGAGATTATGCTGGCAACGAAAGATTCATATGTTTAACCTCATTTAAAATAACTTTCACAATAGTGTTGTTTTTTTGTGTGAAATAGGTTATGATTAAATGAGGATATGTTGACAGTAGTATGATGCCTCAATCGACGACAAAAGTCGATGATAATCTTTGCAAATTCCAAACCACAACATTTCTAATTATCCTCCGAGATATCATTTTTTATTCGCACCAGCCAGAGCACGTCCAGTCCACATGCTTGAGG
>RQOI01000465.1 GCA_003854995.1 Candidatus Zhuqueibacterota bacterium | reverse complement strand
GCATGGCTATGGATTAAAGGCGCACGTCGGGCAATTTCATGCGCTGGGCGCTGCCGGCGCTGCCGCCGAGCTGGGCGCCATTTCTGTGGAGCACGTCGATCATATCGATGCGGATGAGCTCGAATTGATGCGAAAAAATGGCGCCATTGCCGTCCTGTTGCCGGGCTCTACATTTTTCACCGGCGCAGCGGAGCACGCCAATCCGCACGCCTTCCTGGAGCGCGGTGTGCCCATCGCGCTGGCGACCAACTTTAATCCCGGTTCCTGTCCCTGCTATTCCATGCAGATGATGATCGCTCTCGCCTGCATCGAAATGAAGATAACCGCGGCACAGGCCATCGCCGCTGCCACGATCAATGCCGCCTGCGCCGTGCGGGCCGAAGAGCGCATCGGCAGTCTGCAGCCGGGCAAACAGGCGGATCTCATCGTGCTCAATATCGAGACGCCCGAGCAACTCCCCTACTATTTTGGCGTCAATCTGGTGGATAAAGTGATCAAAAAGGGGCGAATCATCTATGAATAGGCAAAGGAGATAGCAGCATGTCGCTGACTTTAGAATCCCCGGTCTTTCAACATCAGGGAGACATTCCAGCGCTCTACACCTGCGACGGCAAGGACATTTCCCCGCCGCTGGGTTGGAGCGGCGTCCCGCCGGACGCCCGCAGCCTGGCGCTCATCGTCGACGATCCGGATGCGCCTGATCCGGCCAGGCCGCGCCGGATCTGGGTGCACTGGATTCTCTACAATCTGCCGGCGGCGGCGGAGTTGCCCGAAGGAGTCCGTCCGCGCGATCTGCCCGCTGGCGCGCGCCAGGGTTTGAACGACTCGAATCGCATCGGCTATGGCGGCCCCTGCCCGCCCATCGGCAAGCATCGCTACTTTTTCAAGCTCTATGCGCTGGACATCGTTTTGCCGGATGCAGATAAAATGACAAAACCGCAGCTGGAAAAGGCGATGCAGGGTCATATCGTGGCGCAGACCGAGCTGGTCGGTCTGTATCAGAGGCCAAAATAGAATTTCATGCTGCCGGCAGAACGTTTCTCCAGCCGGGTCGCAGAGTATCGCAAACATCGTCCCGACTATCCGCCGGACATCGTCGCCATCTTGAAAAATGCAGGCGTCCTGCGATCTTGGACGATCGTAGCGGACATCGGCTCGGGCACCGGCTTGCTCACGCGGCTCTTTTTCGCGTACGCGCGCACCGTCTATGGCGTGGAGCCGAACGCGGCCATGCGGCGGCAGGCAGAGCAGGATTACGCTGACGTGGCGAATTTCATCTCGTCGCCCGGCTCTGCGGAGCACACCGGCCTCCCCCCTGCCTCGATCGATCTGGTGACCGCGGGACAGGCCTTTCACTGGTTTGATCGCGACAAGGCCTATGACGAGTTCAGACGCATCCTGCGACCGGGCGGATCTGTTCTGCTGGCGTGGAACTATCGCGACATCGAGGCCGATGAGTTGCAGCGTCGTTACGAGGCCATCCTGGAAGAGTTCATCCCAGACTATAAACAGCTCGATCATAAGACCATGACAGACGCAAAAATCCACGACTTTTATCATCACAATACTGTGCGGAAATTCACCCTGCCGAATTCTCAGCGCTTTGACCTGGACTCGCTGCAAGGGCGCGTCCTGTCGTCTTCGTATGTGCCCAAGTCGCCGCATCCCGTGGCCGCGCAGGTGCTGTCGCGTGTGCAGAATCTGTTCGATGCCTTTCAGCAGGATGGGACGATCCAGTTCATCTACAAGACGGTCCTCTATCTCGGTCGATTGAATTCCCCGGATGCGCCCGCGGCAGACCATCATTTTGGTTCAGCCAGCCCCAATGAGGATCACAGCCATGACAGATGACCTGAAACTGGCGCTGCGCGCCGCTCACAAGGCCTGCGCGCTCATCAAGGCCGGATTCGAACAAGATTTTACCACGGAACATAAAGCGGACAAGTCGCTGGTCACCTCCGTCGATCAACAAGTGGATCGTCTCATTTATGAATTCGATCTGCGCACCTGGGGGACGACCGCCTTGGAGCTGTGCGCTGTCGCCAAAGGATCGGCGGACGCCTTTATCTGCGTCGGGGATAAACTATGGGATTACGCCGCCGGCATGTGCATCGTCAAAGAAGCGGGAGGCGAGTTCCTCGACTGGCGGGGCGCGGCGTGGAACTCGTCCCACTCCTTCATACTCGCCTGTCAGCCGGGGATGAAGGGGGTGATCATTGAAAATATCTCTCACTTGCAGTATTAAAAAAAGCTTGCGCTCGATAACTTACTATCTGATCCTGGCGACAGATGGTGCATTTCAAAACAATAAGCGAGTATTGTCATGCAGGGGGATTTCCACCTTCGGAACATGCTTTATTTCGGAATTCGAATCATTAAAACTATTTCTTGACAAAGTATTAAAAATAATGTATTATTGGTATATACCAATATAGTTTATTGGTATATTTAAGATATAGACCATATATGCTTAATATGTCAAAATTAAGTATCTTGAATTCATTTATTCATAATTTCGCAGGCGGAGGGTAAGGAGGAGTCAATGTTTAATCTGCATAAATTGACGAGCTATTTCTATACTGTGCTCTTCATTTTCATTCTAAATGCAGGCTTGTGCGCTCAGGGAATTTACCTAGATTTTGGCAGCACGGTCAGGTCGCGGTATATGCGGAATGTTGGAAATAGCTCTGGTACTGATGGGGAAACAATCAGCACTAGAATCGATAAAGAATTTTGTGTCCAAAGTATTGGCAAGGCCATTTATTTTGCTATTGATAACGAAATCCTCTATCAACGCCTTGCGAGGACATCCGATATCATTAATGTTGAATATTATGATGCTTCTACAAGAGAAATAAAATTGATCTATGATTCTATTGATGATCCGAATAAGGTTTCTGATATCGTCATCAAAACGACCGGATCGAATCGCTGGAAATCAGCGATCTTTAACCTTGAAGATTCTTTCTTTGGCGATCGGCAAAGATATAACGCCGACTTTCGGCTTGAATGCTCTGACACCATGACCATCAATGCCGTGCG
>RQOI01000464.1 GCA_003854995.1 Candidatus Zhuqueibacterota bacterium | reverse complement strand
TACAAGCGCCAATTCTGGGTTGGCCCCAATGATCATGGTAAATGGGAAGAATGATCGATTCATAACCAGGAGGTAGAGATGTCTGAAGAAAGAGATACATTTGTCAGCAAAAAATTGGCGAAAATGACTTTGGCGGAAAAGGTCGGTCAGCTGTTGACCTTTACCTGGCGCGGCGCTATGCTGACGCCAAGCGGCATCGAACAGGTCACCCGGTTGCACTGCGGCGGTCTGTGCCTGGAGCCCTATGCGCTGGAAACCTGCAAAAACCTCTACTGGGGCAACTCTCAGATAGACAAGACTTTTAAAAAGCCGAAAGACTATTTTGCCATCACCAACAACTATTTCGCCGGCAAAACCTTTGGCATCAGCATCACGCCGGAAGAGTATACCCAAAGATTGAATAGGATGCAAAAAATCGCCATGGACAGACCGTCCGGCATTCCGTTGCATATGACCATCGATTTCGAAGGGGACTTTAAAAATGACTACACCGCGGGCGGCATCCGGCAATTTCCGGGGCCCATGGGCATGGCGGCCATCGGTGATGTCAAGCTGACGCAGAAAATCGGCTCGACCATTGCCAAAATGTTGACGGCAATCGGCGTGACGCAAATGTATTCGCCTGTGTGCGATGTGAACATCAATCCAAAGAATCCCGAAATCGGCGTGCGGTCTTTTAGCGACGATCCTGAGATGTGCGCAAAACATGCTGTCGCCTTGATCAAGGGCCTGCAGGGAGGCGGTATCGCCGCAACCGCCAAACATTTCCCCGGCAGAGGCGATTCGGCGACCGATGCGCACGATGTACTGGAAGTCATAAATGCCAGGAAGAAAAGAATGCAGGAGGTCGAGCTCGTTCCCTTCAAAGCGGCCATAGATGCCGGCGTCAAAGCGATCATGACTGGCCATTCCATTTACCCGGCCTTTGATGATCAATTCCCGACAACGCTGTCGGAAAGAATTCTCACCGGCCTGTTGCGCGAAGAACTGGGTTTCCAGGGCGTCATTGTCTCCGATGCCATCGGCATGGCCGCCATCCTGAAAAAATGGCCGCTGCCAAGGGCGTGCGCATTGGCGATCAAAGCGGGTTGCGATACCATACTGTTGAAAGCCGATGACGAATCGCGTTCGCAATGTTTCTTTGGCATCAAACAGGCCGTTGAAAAAGGCGAGATCTCTGAACAAAGGATCGACGAAGCCGTCACCCGCCTGCTCAGGATGAAATACGACCAGGGATTGTTCCAGACAGCCGGCAAAAATGATCCAAAAGAGACGCTGGCCATCACCACGGATAAAAAGATCATTGATTTTTCCTGGGATGTCGCTAAAAAAGCCCAGGTCATTATGCGAAATGACAAAAATTTGCTGCCGCTGAATGCAAAGCAAAAAATTCTCGTCATCGAACAGCGCATTCCTTATGAATTTCTTGGCAAAGATCCCTATCATCACACGCACATGTTCTGCGAGCAAATGGTCAAACATTCAACAAATCTTATTTTAGCGGACACGGCTTTTTCTGCCTTTGAGGACGAGATTGCAGAATGCCTGGCGCTGGCCAAGCAGGTCGACCTCGTCGTCATGACCAACTATTATGCTCGCATCGTCAAATCCGGCAACAACCAGCTGCTGATCAAAAAGCTCAAGGCAGCGGGACGGCAAGTCGTCGTCGTGACCAACAATCCCTACATCGAAGGCACAACAAAAGAAGCGGACGCCGTGGTCTGCAATTTCAGCGGTACGCCCGATTCGATCAGGGCTTCTGCTGATCTGCTGTTTGGTGCAATCAAACCCTGTCCGACCACCAAAGTGCCGGTCAAACTCGGTGCACAAAAAACGACGACCAAAAAGCTAAAGGCGCCGAAGAAAAGCTCATTGACTTTGTCGTATTGTTAATCCGTTAACAAACATATGACCGCCGAGCGCGCAGAGAATCCGCAAAGAAAAGCCTCATACTCGCTTTTTCTTGGCGGCTCTTTGCGATCTCGGCGGTTTCGATTTTTACACTATTGCCATATTTGAATTTCATTTTATCCTTTCACTGAGTATTGAAATATTCACTTTTTGAGGTCACATTCCATGTCAACACGCATAAAAACAAGCGATATTTACACCATTTCCGGAGCGCAGATAGCAGCGATTTATCGTGATAATAAAATGCTGGTTCATTTTCAAGGCATGTCCAAAAC
>RQOI01000059.1 GCA_003854995.1 Candidatus Zhuqueibacterota bacterium | reverse complement strand
GTGCCTTCGCCATAGTCGCCGAAATTGGCGCGCTGGAAAAAGTGGCCGTAATTGAAATGCAGGACGGTCTTGTCGGATATCGGATGCGATACGCCGAGCCGGGGTGAGAGCTGGCCAAAAGTGGAGGTTTTTTCTGTTTCGGCGTTTGGCTCGCGCTCTTCCTGTGCGGCGCGAATGAAATCAAAAGGATCGAACGGATTCAGATAGACCACATCATTGGGATTGTAAAAATCATATCTGAGCCCGAGGTTCATGATCAAACCTTCGAACTCGAGTTTATTGTGAATATAGATGTTGCCCTCAAAAGGATCGTACAGATCATCTTCTATGGCGCTGAAATACTTGGCTTCCTGGAATCGATCGAGCCTGTAATAGGTGAAATCGAATCCCGATTTCATCTGCCAGTTTTTGTTCACCTGAGTGGTCAAATCGCCTGACAGCGTATAATCGGTATTGCGGTCCTGGCCGCGATACAGATATCCACGGTAGTGCAAGCCGATGGCATTGCCATAGGCCTCTGCGATGGGCGTGCCCGACGCATCGACGGCGCGCAGGCGATCCTGGGCCGGCGTCGCCTGCTCCCAGCCGCTCTCATCTCCGGGGAATGTATCCTGGGCGCGATATTGGTAGATGCGGCTCAGTTGAAAATCGTAGAACGTATTTGAATTGAGGACATGGGTGAATTTCAGGGTTTGCCCGTTTGTCGAGCTCTTGGGAAATCCGGCAATGTCATAATAGACATATTTGTTTTGCAGGACATCGGTCCAGCCAAAATCCATGCTCTCCATGCCATGATTGGTCTCGGCTGAGCCGTAAAAACTGGAGAACATGAGCTTTATATTATCCGACAATCGATAGGTCAACTTGGCGCTGCCGTCAAGCCACGTGCCGCGCGACAGATAGCTGGTGCCCATGACCGGCGGCGCCGAGCGATATTTGCCGGAGAGGAAGAAATGGAGTTTTTTATAGAGCGGTCCGCCGAGCGACAGCTCCGCCTGATAGCCGCTTTGCTCCGTGTAATCGGTCAACGGCTGGTGCGTCCCCATATAGTCCTGGTAAGCCTGCTCCGGCGTCCAGATGGTGTTCGGATCATTGCCATACAGGCCATTCGGATCGACCCATTGATCGGGATGGTCGATCCACCACTCCAGGTGCCGGGCGTGCGTGTTCTCCCAGTAGCGCTCGGTGCTGTAATCGTAGAATTCTGTCCCCCAGTGCCGTTGCCCGGGCGGCGCCCAGCGGAACTCGCCATAGCCTTCCAGTTTGTCGCTTCCCTCTTTGGTGACGATATTGAATATACCCGATTGCGCCTCACCGTATTCGGCGCTGAAACCGCCGGTGATGATCTCCAGCTCCTGAATGGAGGTGAGGTTGACGTTCTGGTATGGCCGAAAATCGAGCGGATTGCGCGCCCGCATGCCGTCAATGAGAAAAGCGACCTGGTCCAGGGTGCCCCGTCGGACGACGAGCTCGCCGCCGCTCTGGTCAATGCCGGGCAGGGTCGACAAAATCTGGCTCAGATTGCTCGCCGGCCTGGCGGCGATCTCCTCAGCCTGGACGAAATGGCGCGTGGCGGTCTCGTCGCGCTCCACCAGCGGCCTTTCGGCGACGACGGTCACCGATTCGCCGACATCGAGGATGGTCTCCTGCATCTGAAAATCGACTCGCGTGCTATGATCGATGCTGACGGTCACGTCCGTCTTGGTCATGGTCTTGAAGCCCATCATGCGGGCGCTGACGCTGTAGCTGCCCGGCGGCACATTGATGATGAAATAGTCGCCGTCGATGTCGGTCGCTGCGCCCATGGTCGAGCCATCGACGATGATGTTGGCGCCGACCAATGGCTCTGCGGTCATTGCGTCGGTGACTCTGCCGATAATTTTTCCGGTTGTCGCTGCAAATCCTGCAGCATCCAAAAGCAGGAGCAGAAGGAAAAAGAGCAGAAAAACAGAAGAGACAAATTTATTTCGAGTCATGATGCAACCCTTAATACGATTATTCATCCGGCCATTTATTGCTTTGCACCCAACAAGGGGTGGCATGGAATCGCGAAATATTTAAAGTAATTGAAATGAATTACTTGCAACAATTTTCCTGCGTATCCGAGCCACCCCTTGTTGGGATTAATGCGAATCTGAAGGTGGCCGGATAAATAAATAAAACAGTCTTTAGGTCTTCCTGTCGCATTTTCGTCGACCTCATTCGTTCATGACGAGAACGGATTTCACGAATCCATGCGGTTTGTCACGTGCTGTTAGAAATGCCCGTTCAATGTCTGTCAGATCAAATTCGTGTGTGATCAGCGGTCCGAGATGCAAGAGGCCTGCATTCAATAAATTCATGCCAATCCTGGCGCCGTTCAGTATGGTCTGTATATTGCGAAAATGGGCGTTGATGATATCGAACGCCATCCAGTTCCAGTAGCCCATATCTTTAATGACTCGGGCGCCGGGATGATAGCCAAAGATGACCAG
>RQOI01000003.1 GCA_003854995.1 Candidatus Zhuqueibacterota bacterium | reverse complement strand
TTGCTCGATCCGGGCTATTTTCGCGAGTCGATCGGTCTGGCGTACAAGCCAAGCGAGATCTTTCAGGCGCGCGTGGGCGCGGCGATGAAACAGACGGTATCGAGAGACTTCACCTCGCGAACCGACGATCCAGAGACGGAAAAGATCGAAAAATTGCACAACGAACTCGGCGCCGACAGCGTGCTCGATTTCAATTACAAGATCTCGGAAAACAGCCTCATCAAATCCAAGGTGGAGCTGTTCTCCAATTTGAAGGCGTTTGATCAAATCGATGTCATCTGGGACACCGATCTGACCGCCAAAATCACCCAGTATATCGGCTTTAACTTTAACGTCAAACTTGTTTACGACAGAGACATCTCGACGATGCGTCAGCTCAAACAGATCATGGGCATCGGTCTGAGTTACGCTTTTCTGTAATAACCCTCGCCGAATCCGTCAAATGCCCTCATTCGACCAGTGATGTGGGCATTTGACGATTCTTTCACCACCAGATGCTGCAAATTGTCAGCCCCTCACTTTTTTCACCCGGTCGCAAGCCTGAATTTGCGTCCATTCAACATTTTTTTGGCACGCGCCTTGCTAAATCTAATGGTGAACGTAATATGATACCCCGTTCCATACTACTCCCACAGAGGCGCCATTCGTCCCCGCGAATGGCGCTATTTTTTTTTCTTCCAGTTTGAATTTTAGGCGCTTCTTTGTATATTGATTCGAGATGCCGAATGAACAACGGATGATCGCGGCAAATGCACAGGATAACAGTTGCTTTTTTCGTTCTGCATGCGAGCATGCTCCCGCTTGAGCTTTGGGCGCAAGATTCGCACTACTGGACGTCCAAATATGGCACGGAATCGATACTGCTGGGCGGCGCCGTGGTGGGCAGTCATCTGGATATCAGCTCGACATTCTATAATCCGGGCGCACTGGGAATCACTCCAGATCCCGCCTTTGTCATGACCGGCTGGGTCTTCAACCTCACATCCCTCAATTATGCATCAGCGGTCGGAGAAAAGCGCGATATGGGGACACTGCGACTTTCGCCGGCGCCCGACTATGTCACCGGTCTCATCCCGACATCATCAAAATCAGCAAAACTCGCCTATTCCCTGCTCACTCGCTATAAATTTCAGGAACGGTTGGTCGCTCGCGACAGTTTTCGCAAGGATGTGCTGCACAAGCCTGGCGACGAATTGTTCGCCGGCGAATACTACCTGGACCAGGATCTCGTGGAAAGCTGGTTCGGATTGAGCTGGTCAAAGGCGCTGTCGCGCACGGTTGGTTTTGGCGTGACAAATTACATCGCCTATCGGTCGCAAAAGTTCTATTCATCCATTGTGAACCAGGCGTTCGCCGCCGAGACCGCGGCCGCGACGACAGTGATCCGCCACTTTAGCTATTATAACTATCGAGCTCTGTGGAAGATCGGCATCGCCATCGATTGTGCACCGTTCAAATTCGGCGCCGCACTCACGACGCCAAGCATAAATGTGTTTGGCAGCGGCACCACTTTTTTGAATCGACTGATCATTGACCAGACTATCCCGGGCTATGACGGTCGCGATTTCGCCGACTTTGATGAACAGAAAAATAGAAAGAGCAGCTATCATTCACCGCTCTCCATCAGCGCCGGCGGCTCTGTTGAACTGGACAACTCTACAATTCATGCCTCTGCCGAATGGTTCAATGCCACCGGACAAGTCTCTGTTCTGCAAACCGATCCATACTTGAATCAAGCCAGGGACGAGATGGCAGAAAATGCGGTCATCCAGGATCTCAAATCAGTGCTGAACGTGGGCATTGGCATCCAGCGACACTTTGCCGATCGGTTTGAGCTATATGCCAGCTTTGTGAGCGACGTTTCCGCGGCAAAACCTGACTCGCGAGCGAATGTCTCCATCACCAGCTGGGATATCTATCATCTCATGGCCGGCGCCCTGCTTCGTCTCTGGCGATCCGAAATAACGGCTGGCATTGGCTATTCATTCGGAAGCGATATTTTCATACAAAAAGTTGATTTTGATACAGCCCATGAAGACAATTTGCTCATGGGTGAGCGACAGGAAAAACGCGGCACCTATCGAAATGCGACCCTTCTCGTCGGTTTTTCCATCTTTCCGTCTGAGCTGCTGCAGAAAACCATCGAGAGTGTGCCCTTTTTAAAAAAAAGATAAAAAGAAATGAACAAATCTCCCCATGCCACATCGAGGATCAACGAGTGACAAAATCAGTGCTGGTCTATAGTACCGCCCGCACATCCAAATGCCCTGTTTGCGATCAATACGACTGTCGATGTGAAAAGAACGAGGACAAGCCCGCCCAATCGGCCAGAATCAGAATTGATCGCGCCGGCCGTAAAGGCAAAAGCGTGACGATCATCGAAGGCTTGCAGGTCAATCCGAGCCATCTGGCGGAGATCGCCAAGACGATCAAACAGAAACTCGGTGTTGGCGGCACCGCAAAAGAGGGACGCATCGAAATCCAGGGAGAGCAGCGCGACAAAGTGGCGACACTGTTGAGTGAAATGGGCGTGAAAATAAAATTCTCCGCCAAATAATCTGAATGGCTCGCATCTCCTCGATCACGATAACTGAACGACAGGGTCCCCCTGACGAGGGCGGCGCTGGACCATCTGAATAAACTGTGTGATGCTGGGTAAAAGCTGCAGAGATCAAGGAGTCAAACATGTTCTGTCCCGAATGCAAAGCTGAATACATCGACGGCATCATTGAATGCGCCGATTGTCATGTCCCACTGGTGTGGACATTGCCGCAAGAAAGCCAGGAAACCGCAGAACCTGGCGAGCCTGTCGAATGGGCGCCCCTCGTCAGCTGCAGCAACCAGGGTGATCTGGCGCTCATCAAATCTCTGCTGGAAAGCGAAAGCATCCTCTACTGGGTGCAGGGCGAGCATCGGGGGATGATGCCACACGGACTAGGACTTGGCGCCATCGTACATGTCGACAAAGATCGACTGGATGATGCCAAAGCCGTGATCAAAGACGTCGATTTGAATATTCTGGGATTTTCCATTCGCAGCAGCGATGAAATTGACTAGAATCAATCGAAAATATCAAAAAGGCTTTATAATGTTTTGAGTGGGTAATAGCGAACCACCGAGATCTTGGCGCGGCCTTTAGCCGCAACCCAAAAATATCCAAACCACCGAGTGCGCCGAGAACACCAAGCCTGAAAAATTCCACACCAAGACACGAAAACTCCAAGATTGATTTTATTATGTTTAAATATCCTGCGAAAGATAGC
>RQOI01000058.1 GCA_003854995.1 Candidatus Zhuqueibacterota bacterium | reverse complement strand
GACATGAGATTATTATTTCCCATGCCGCCGACGCCAATGCCGGCAATATTGAGCATGTCACTCGGCGCCATGAAACCCGGTCCTCCCAGCACATGCCGCGGCACGATGGTGAACAGTGCGGAGGCGCCGAGGGCGCCGACAAACTGACGTCGTGATATTTGATTGTCCCCGTTCATCTGCTTCTTGGATTCATCCATAATATGAGCTCCTTCTCTGCGTTTAATGATCATATGAAATAGATGCCGAATCGCACGCCTAAAGATGAGAATCTTTTATCGAATATTCAAGCCTTCAATGAAGACGGTCGGTTTTTTGCCGTGCGTATCCGCATCCGCAATTTGCATGCTGATCGATCTTTTTTCACCAGGCAATAATGAAACATAGTTGTCGCTATAAATGACCGGCAGCAGGCGATCGCCGCCTTCATCCACAACCTTGAGACGAATCATCAACGCGGGATGCTGCGATCTGTTTTCCAACTCGGTTCTGATAAGCCACTTGTCGCCACTTTTCGCAACAGCGGTCGAGTGAGTGAGATCGATCCTCGGCAAGCGCCGAACCGCCTGCAGACTTCCGCGCCAGTAGAAATTTTCCGAGACCAGCTGTTCGTCCTGAAAAAGCGTCAGACGAATGAAATAGACAGTTGACAAATTGTCCGGATAGTCGAGCGGAAAACAGCGAACCGTCTGATCTTCGGGACAGCTGAGCGTGATGCCTTGTTCCCACTGTACAGCCCCATCCAGATTGATCAACTGGGCTGTTGCCGTCAGATTCACTGCGTCACGGGCGTGATAATTAACGACCTCAATGCTGTCGCTGTAGGCGTTCCACTGGATGTGCAGCGGCTCGGAGGCTTTTTTGCAGCCAAAATAGGCGGCCGTGGGTTCGAAATAATAGTCATAGGTTTGCCACACAAACGACGGCCAGGCGGGATGACTCATCCACAGCAACAAACCCATCCGATATTTGCTCTGCGCCTCGAACATGGCGCGATAACCCTGATAGTTGACCCACTGCGCCAGAGACAACCACTCTTTGAGGTCATCGATGGGGCCGAACAGATCCTTCATCTGCTCGATGAAGGACGAGCCGCCCTGCGCACCCTCCAGACAAAAATCGTGCAGACCCCACATTCGGCCCTGCGGCCAGGTTACCGAATCCGGGATCATCAGCTGGTAGCTGTCATAGGTGACGATGTTCGGCATGCCCATCTCGCTGTGGAATTTCGGCGTGGCGCGCTGTCGAAAATAGGAAGCGATCGGTTGCGCTCGGTAGGGCCCGCCGCCGCTGACGACGCCGAACGCCGAGTTGGAAATGTAATGCAGTCCCGGGTGCAATTTTAAAACAGCATCACGAATGCCGTCGTCGATAGCAGGCGGCGGATCGCCTTCATTGCGCCCACAATAGAGGCCGACAGAAGGGTGATGGCGAATGCGTAAAATAAAATCATTGACATTGTCCAGGAACATCCCGTCATCGTCAGGATTGGGTCCGTCGACCGGATTGGCCAGCCAAAAGTCCTGCCAGACCATGATGCCGTGCCGATCGCACGTGTCGAAAAACTCTTCATCGCCAGTCTGGCCGACCCAGTTACGGATCATGGTGAAATTCATGTCCTTGTGATAACGGACCGCGACGTCGTATTCGCGGCCGCGATAGCCCAGATTGGCTTCCGGGAATCCCCAATTGCCGCCACGGCCGATGAAGCGCCGGCCATTCACCCATATTTTCAGGGCATCGCCCAGCTCGCTGTAGGCCATCTCGCGCACCCCGATGTGGAAAGAAGCGACATCGGAGATGGTTTGATCCGCTGTCTCGAACCACAGCTTGACATCGTACAAATTCTGCGCTCCATAGCCATTGGGCCACCACAGCGCGGGATTCTTGAGCCGCAACGCCGCATGCGTGTAGGGATCGAGTACGATCTTTTTCGTCTCCGATCGACGCAGCGAGACCGGCGTGCTGAATGACACATCGCCAAACGTGCCGCACAACAGGCCGTCCACCCGACTGGTGTCGTGATTGACCAATGTGACCTCTACAGAGACGTCGGCGGAGGTTGTGTCGGGCAAGGGCAAATCCGTGCGAACGAACGGATTTTCAACGGTCACCGGGCCACTGCTGCTGAGATAGACATCGTTCCAGATGCCGATATTGCGGCCGCGGATGGTGGGAATCCAGTCCCAGCCGATGGAGGCGTGGAACGTGGGATTATCGGCGCCGAGCGCGCCGCCGTTTTTATCGGGACTCCAGGCCGTCTGT
>RQOI01000463.1 GCA_003854995.1 Candidatus Zhuqueibacterota bacterium | reverse complement strand
GCATTCCCTATGCGCCGACGCTGGAAGGACAATATATCATCAAGAACATCGTCCTCATCAGCGCCGGCCTGGTGCTCGGCGCGACGCTGCGCGGCGGCGCGTTAATCGCCGATCCTGAAATAGCAGATCAGGCCAGGAAAGCGAGTCCCTGACCGGCAAATTACAGTAGATATTTCTTGACGCCAGGAGATGCTGGTGAAATAAAAAGTATTTTAACCACTGAGATCGCCGAGAAGCGCAGAGAGAGAAAATATCTGAAATCATCACTCAGCGGGCTCGGCGATCTCGGCGGTGAATTCTCGGCTGGAGAGTCATTTTTATGGAATATTAAGCGGGACGAAAGAGATTATATACGTGCATCTCATCTTTGCTGAAAAAAACTATCAATATGGAGGCAAGAACAATGTTTGATCTGTTCAAAAAAGGCGTCCTGATGGGACTGGGCGCTCTCACCATGACCAAAGAAAAAATCGAACAAGCGGTCGATGAGCTCATCAAAAAGGGCGAATTGTCTCAGGATGAACGCGCCAAAGCCATCAAAGATCTGCTGAAAAAGGCGGAAGAGCAGGAAAAAGCATTCGCCGATAGGGTGAGCACCGAGGTGAACGAGACGATCAAAAAATTGGGAGTCATAACGAAAAAGGATCTGGAACGGCTTGAAAAAAAGATCGACGAGTTGCGGAAAAAAATGAGCGCTTGATAATCCGGCCACTATTCGTTTACAATTTACAGATGAATTATTTTGCCGAAAGCGGCCATTATGCAGAGGAGAGGATTCACTCGCACCTATCGCAACATTAGACGTTATCGCCAGATATTGACGATTCTGCTGCATTATGGCTTTGATGATGTGCTGGACAGACTCAAGATCGACTACTATGCCCAGTTGGGCAAAAAAATAATTCCAAAATTAAAAGCGCGTGAGCTGAAAAAGATAACCACGGCGGAACGGCTTCGCCTGGCACTGGAGGAATTGGGCCCGACATTCATCAAACTGGGACAGATGCTGAGCATGCGCTCGGACATCATTCCGGCCGGCTTTATCGATGAATTCCAAAAGCTGCAGGACAGCGCGCCGTCATTCCCGGCCGAGCAGGCCAGGGGCGTCATCGCCGCACAGCTGGGTCCGGTGGAGCAGCTCTTCCGCTCGTTCGACGATGCGCCATTGGCCGCCGCATCCATCGCCCAGGTGCATCGATGCGTGACCAAAGAGGGCGAACAGGTGGCGGTCAAGATTCAACGCCCTAACATCAGCCGCGTCATCGAAACCGATCTCAACATCCTCTTTGATCTGGTCGGATTGATCGAAAGGTATATCCCGGAGAGCGAATTCTTCAATCCCAGAGGCATTGCCGAGGAATTTGCCAAAACCATCCGCCGCGAGCAGGACTTTGTCCGCGAAGGCCGCAACATCGACCGCTTTCGCCAGAATTTCAAGGATGATGACACGGTGTATGTCCCGCTCGTTCACTGGGATCTGACCACTGAATCCGTCCTGACCATGGAGTTCATCGATGGCATCAAAATCTCCGACCTGGACAGGTTGGCGCGCGCCGGCCTGGACAGAAAGGCCATTGCCGACAACGGCGCCCAGGCGATACTGAAACAGGTCTTTGAGCACGGTTTCTTTCACGGCGATCCCCATCCGGGCAACCTCCTGGTCCTCAGCGATAACGTCATCGCGCCGCTGGACTATGGCATGATGGGCAGCCTCGATGAGGAGCTGCTGGAAGCGGCCGGGAACATGCTGACCGCCATTGTCAAAAAGGATGTCAATAAGATCATTCGGGTCTTTAACGACATCGGCATAGTGGACAATACGCTGGACGTCAAGGGGCTAAAGCTGGATTTGACCGATTTCATCGACCGCTACTATCAGGTGCCGCTGGCGCAACTGAACATCGCCAAGATCGTGCGCGAATTGACCGATATTGTGCGCAAATATCGCATCCGCCTGCCGAGCGATCTGACCCTCATGGGCAAGGCGCTGGTCACCGAGGAGAGCGTCGGCAGAATGCTCGATCCGGATCTGAATTTGATTGCGGTGGCAAAACCGTATGTAGAGAAACTGCTGGTGCGCCGGCTGGATCCGCGACGTCACCTGCGAGACTTGGCCCTGACGCTGGATGATTTCGGCCGTCTCGTCAAAATATTGCCGGCCGAATTCAGAGCCATCATCGCCAAGGTCAAAAAGGGCGAACTGAACATCATGTTCGAACACCAGGGCCTCGACCATTTCATTCTGGAATTGGAAAAAGCCAGCAATCGCTTGTCCTTCAGCCTGGTCATCGCCGCGCTCATCATCGGATCATCGCTCATTTTTCAGGTCGATAAAGGGCCGCAGCTTTTCGGTTTTCCCGTCTTTGGCATGCTGGGTTATCTTCTGGCCGCTCTCCTCGGACTGTGGCTGGTGATCGCCATTATCAGATCGGGCAAGCTGTGATGATGTCAAGTCGCACACTCAAGGCCCAAAAAGTGACCTGGGTTGGATTCTTTGTGAATCTGCTGCTGTCGATCGGAAAACTATTTGCCGGCATCGTCGGCCACAGCGCGGCTATGGTCGCCGATGGCGTCCATTCCATCTCGGATTTTGCCACAGATATCATCGTCCTGGCATTTGTGCGCGTGGCGGACAAGGGCAGCGATGCGGATCACCGTTATGGACATGGAAAATTCGAAACATTCGCCACCCTGCTGATCAGCATCTCCTTGCTGCTCGTGGGCATAGGCATCTGCTGGAGCGGCATGCAAAAAATCAGCACATCATTCACCGGCGGACTTTTACAGCAGCCTTCAGTCATCGCCCTGCTGGCGGCGCTCCTCTCGATCCTCGCCAAAGAAGGCTTGTATCAATACACGGCCAGGGTGGGCAAATCCATCAATAACCAGGCTGTCATTGCAAATGCCTGGCACCACCGGTCGGATGCCCTTTCGAGTATCGCCACTTTGCTGGGCATTGGCGGCGCCATTTTATTGGGCGGCCGCTGGCGCATCCTGGATCCGCTCGCCGGCATTCTGGTGAGTTTCTTCATCATGAAAGTGGCAGTCAAATTGGGCATGCCGAGCGTCAACGAATTGCTCGAAACCGCCTTGCCGGATGCGATTGAGCGGGAAATCACCGACGTCCTGCAGCAAACGCCGGATGTCAAAACCTTTCACAAACTCAAGACCCGCAAAATAGGGACTATCTACGCGATTGACGTCCATGTGCAGCTCGATCCTGATCTTTCTCTGGTGCAATCGCACGATATCGCGACGGAAATCGAAAGGAAACTGCGCGATCGCTACGGGCCGGACACCCAGATAAGCATTCACACCGAACCGCTGCGTGTACACCATAAAAAAAATGATTGACCGAGGCGATTGATTTCGTACTCGCCCTTTTTCATGATGAAAGCAAGATCGACACTGCAAAAAAGAAACGAAAATAGAAAAGATAGAGTCCTCGGCTTTAGCAGGAACATCCTGTTCACCGGACTGACCAGCTTTCTCACCGACACATCCGTTAAAATGATCTATTCGGTCATGCCGATGTTTTTGCTCTCCATCGGCGCGTCCAAGACCAGCTTGTCGCTGATCGAAGGAATTGCCGAGAGCACGGCGTCACTGCTCAAATCGCTGTCCGGTTTCTGGAGCGATAAAATCGGTAAAAACAAGCCCTTCCTGCTGCTGGGCTATGGCCTCTCCGCCCTGATCATGCCGCTCTATTCTTTTGTCACCGCGCCCGTCCAGGTTTTATATTTGCGTTTCATCGAAAGAGCCGGCAAAGGCATCCGGACCTCACCGCGCGACAGCCTGGT
>RQOI01000462.1 GCA_003854995.1 Candidatus Zhuqueibacterota bacterium | reverse complement strand
TCATTCCGCAGAGTTACTGTAAGTGCGGCAAGCGAATCAGGCAGCCTTTTGCAGTTTTTCGCGCAGTTCAACGGCCCATGCCTCGATGAGATCCCAGTTACGCATGTCAACGCTCCCCTCAGTCGCGATGCCGATTTTTTTCAGCACGCTCTTCATCAGCTGCTGCATTACCGGATTGAGCTGGTCAAAGTCTATTTTGCCGCCAAACGCTTGCGTGCAAATCGGCTTGAGACGAGGATACTTGGCCGTTATCTGGGCGATATACTCTTTTTTCACTCTATCACAGCCTTCAGAGGAGTTCGCCGCCAGACAGACAGCAAAAATGGCCAGCTGTTTTTGCGCCAGTTCCGAACTGTATCTCGCGAAGAAATCCCGCACATTGGCTAACGGACGATCAGCGCGCACCGAACTGCCGATAATGATGCCATCAAATTCCTGGATGCCGGAAACATCATCAATGCTCTTGACCGTGACGACGAGGCCGTGCGTCTGATCCAGTATCCCGGCAATTTTTTCAGCCACTTCTTTCGTTGTGCCATATCCGCTGCTGTATGTGACAAGAACTTTCATATCAAGAGACTGTTGATAACTTGCTGAACTGAACGGCCAGTTTTTTCGCCCAGTCTCGAATGTCATCCCAGTTGCGCGCATCAAAGCTGCCGTTACCGCTCACTCCTTTTTCCTTCATGACATTGCGGACAAGACTTTGCATGACGGGATTCAATTTGGTGAAATCGACTTTGCCGCCAAAGGCGGCGACGCTCATCGGCGCAAGCCAGGGGTAACGGTCGTGCAGCTGGGTGACGTAATCTCTCTTGGCTATCTCAATGCCGTCGGGCGTGGAGGCCGTGATGCTGACAACAAAGAGAGCCAGTTTCTTCTGACCAAGATGATGTCGATGGATTGAGAAAAAATCGCGCGCATTGGCAAGAGGTTTGTCCGCGCGAACAGATGAGCCGAGGACGATGGCGTCATAGCCATTGATGTCATCGCATTCGTGAATGCTCTTTATTGTGACGCGGCTTTCCAGTTCCTCGGCTAATACTTCTGCAATTTCTTCGGCGACCTCTTTTGTTGCACCATATCCACTACTATACGCTACCAGAATGTCCTTCACCGGCGTATCCATCTCACTCCATACTCTGATGATCGCGCCTCCCTCGCATATCCCGTTTAAGTACTAAGAACACCACTGCCACACGAAAAAATCCCGCGAATTATATACAACGACAATTAGCACAGTCGTGAAAAAAAGTCAGTTTCTGGCAAGTCGATAAAAAATTAACACCAAGCCGCAAAAGCACGAAGGATCACGAAGAAAAACTTTGTGGCCCTTGGACCCTTGCTGGCTTTGTGTTTGCAGACGATACTATTTTAATGTTGCGTTTTTATCATTGCGGCTACCAGTCGGTGACCTTTAACAAAGGCGCTCCATCTCTCATTTTTCGACGACAATGACGTGTGCGCCGGCGCCGATATTTTTCACATATAAAAATTTTCCTTCTTTCGTCGCCCGTATCTCTTTGCCATCGATGTTGATATTTTGTGATGCTGTAAAGGCGGGCACATAGACTGTTGCCGTGCAGTTGCCCGGGACAGTCACCTGCACTCTGTAATGGCGCTCGTCCTGTTGAACCGAGACCTGAACGGCGCCGCGAATGGTCGGCACTCTGGCTTGCGCAAAGGCCAGTCCGGCGATTTGCGGCTTGACTTGAAAAGTCGCAAATCCGGGCGCTGTGGGTTGTACGCCGATCAGACAGCGCGGTATGATGTTGGCCGGCGCTGCACCCCAGGCGTGATTCCAGTCGAGGTTCTTCTTGTATTTCTGATCCCACGCCTCCAATGTTATGGTGGCGCCGACATCGTAGATCATGTGCGGCCAGCTTCGGTCGTGGCAAGCGGTCATCAGCTCCAGCGCGTATTGATCCTCGCCGTCAGTGTAGAGCGCTTCGAGCAAATAGTGCGCACCGTAGACGCTGCAGGCCATACCGCGCGATTTGATAAAGTCTATGACCGTATCTTGTCGTTGCGGCGGCACCAGACCGAACGCCAGCGGGAACATGTTGGCGTGCAGGGATGCGTGCGTCGAATCCTGACAATCGATATAGATGCCGCGTTCCGGATCAAATAAATTCTCATTGATCGATGTTTTCACCCGTTCCGCGCGCATGGCATAAAAGGCGGCGTCCTCGGGCTTGTCGAGCGCCAGGGCGATCTGGCGCATCAACGTCAGCGCGCGGAAGTGAAAGGCGTTCACAACGGTGTTGATGGCGCCCATATGATAGTTGTCGCGCTCACCGATGCCGCCGAACATGAAAGAGCCGGGCGGCCAATCGACGATATCGCGCAGGTCGTCACGCAGGTGAATGGCCTCAAGCAGGTCATTCGTCACCAAACCGGTCCGCGTGCTGATGAGACCATCGTCGCGCGCCAATGCCAGCAGCGTCTTGGCCTGCAGGTCCTCGTAATAGTGGCTTATAGAGGCTGTGTCGCCGGTATAGAGAAAATCAGCCCAGGCCATGAGCACGGAATGCAATATCCATTCGGTCGGCCAGGTGGCGTTTTTGATCAGGTATTCGTGACTGAATCGCGCCAGGGTGTATTCGCGATCGACGCCATAATGACACAGCTGGTTGATGTAGGCATCCGCTTCATACGGTATGCGTTCGCGATCGCCGTCCACATAGACGCCGCAAAAGCTGGTGGCTTTGATGCTGTATTGGCACAGCTCCCAGACGTCATTGAGCACGGAATCGGAGCAGTGAAAAAAAGCGGCATCGTCATCAAACGGGTAATTGACCGCGATCTG
>RQOI01000461.1 GCA_003854995.1 Candidatus Zhuqueibacterota bacterium | reverse complement strand
CCTGCGTGCTCCTGCCGAACAGCGCCTGATCGCCCTTGCTGCGAATGAGGGCAAAATCCTCATTACCGCCGGTCTGTTCATAGATGACGCCGGAGAGCTCCTTCTCGGTGGCGCTGAGCTTATGGCGCGCCTGCACGCGCTCGGCCTCGAGAAGGCGTCCCTCGATGATTTCAGCGCGACGGGTCTGCACCGCGAAATAGGTTTGCGCAAAGGCGATCTCGGCTTTCTTTGGATCGCCGTTTTGAGCGATGAGATAGCAGGCAAACCGTGAAAGCATAATATCTTCGATGTCGCGCTGACTCCCTGAACCGAGGTTGACCATTTTGTTGACGTCAACAAAATGGTTGGCAACGGCATGCCCGGTATTCTCGCAAGCAGTTTTTGCCTTACCAATGACAGCAGTGAAATTTCGCCACTCATCGTAGCCTAATAGGTGTTGAAGATCACGCGCCAGCCAGTATTCCACGCCGCCTTCTGTCTGCTGTGCGTGCGCCTCAAACGTCGCCGTGAGTTCATGTACAAGTTCGGTTTTCATAATTCAAGCATCTCCATGAAATTTCAACGATCATATAAAAGTTGAGATATATTTTTCGCAATTCTCTCTTCCAACTCTCGTGCCTCACTATTCAAGTTCTCCAGCTCTTCATTCAACTCTTCCAGTTTCTCATAGAATCCTTCACCGTCATCATCTTCCTCTTTCACCCCCACATATCGTCCCGGATTCAAGCTCCAGCCTTGAGCTTCCACCTCGCTCAGTGCCGCCAGTTTGCACAGGCCTTTGATGCCCTGATAGATGCCTTCCGGGAAATGCTCCCTGGTCAGCGACTCGCTATTGTGCAGGTTCTCGATCGGCTGGCCGCGATAGAGGCGGACGATATTGCCGAGGAACTCGATCTGCGCCGGCGTGAACTCGCGGTGGGCGCGATCCACCTGCACAAAGAGATGGCGGGCGTCGATGAACAGAATCTTGTCTTTGCGGTCATCCTGTTTGCCCTTGTCAAAGAACCACAAGGTCACCGGCAGG
>RQOI01000460.1 GCA_003854995.1 Candidatus Zhuqueibacterota bacterium | reverse complement strand
CAATATCCTGCACCACCGTCTTGCCGCCGGCGAGGGTTACGATATCGAGTCGGCCATCCCCGTTGGCGTCGTGACCGCCCCAATAGTCACCGCTGTCCAGCTTTGCGTTGCGATTGACATCCAGCAGGGCGGCGATGTAATATTTGCCGCCGGTAAGCTCTTTGATCTCATAGGTTCCGAATCGCGTCAGCAGATCGGACTGGCCTTGCCAGTCGATCTTTTCCAGTTCGTTGGTATGGCTGGCCGCCACATAGATGGGCCCACTGATGCCCGCCGCTTCGCCGGGGAGCACCTTTCCCGTCAACGTGCTGTCCGCCTTGTCGATCAGGGTGTTGGGATTTTGACATGTCGCGCACAGGCACAGTGTGAGGCAGATGAAAGGAGGAAGGATCTTTTTCATCGTCTTATCCTCATTGAATAGTGCTATTCTCTCCTCGATTCTCGGCGCTTGGGTTCCTCCCTGATTTCATACAACCACAGTCCCCAACCGGCGCCCGGCTGCGCCAGGCCCTGCGCCTGTAATTTCATTTTATAGGCCCTGTTCGCCGCCAATATGATCCTGTCCTTTTCTTCCGAATGCCACCATTTGAATTTTGGCAATTCATCGTTGCCGGTCTCGCTGTCGCCATAACGATAAACTTTGTGCAGGACGGTCTCATTTTTTTTCATGTCGATCAGCTCGACGATGAAATAGCCGCCTTGCCAGGTATAGCCGCCGGCCCACCAGGTGACCGGCCCGACGCCGTCGCCCTTGGTCTTGAGCATCTTTTCAATCGTTCCATTTTCTTTGGTCTGTAGACCGATCCAACTGGTGACGATGAGAGTATCATCTTTTTGGCAACTGCACAGCAGAATCATCTGGATCGCGAGCAATCCGATCGTCCATTTTTTCATAAGCGTCTTTTGAGGTGATTTCTTTTTGATCATTCATTCAAAGGCAATTAACACCGCTCAGCAAGATAGACAATTCATCTTAAAAAAACAACTCACAAAGGAGCCGAATCGTAAAACGT
>RQOI01000057.1 GCA_003854995.1 Candidatus Zhuqueibacterota bacterium | reverse complement strand
AGAATGTTCATGCGCAGGGCGGGATCAGTGCAGAGCAGTCCGGCGGTGTTGAGAAAACAGAGCGCATCGAATTGCGCGAGATTGTCCTTTTTGAACATGAGGGTGTCGTCAGAGACAGTGATTTCATAGGCGCCGGTCTCTTGTCCCATGAGCTCGAGGGCGAGATTGCCGCAGGGCGTCGAGGCGTGGCCATAGCCGACCTCGCCGTCGCGTACGTGTAAATTCATGACCAGGATTTTGCGCGTCTGTTTCGGTTGGGCGAGTGCTTTTTCCGGGATGGCATTTTTGATCTTTTCTTTTTCCTCTGCCGAAATTTCCGCGCGTGAGCCATACGACAACAGTAAAATGAAGCAAGCTGTCAGGAAAAAGAGCGTGCGCAGGATTTTATCGATCATCATACTTTGCCTCATATTGTGCCGTTTTCTATGGCGATTTCAAGCGAATGGCTAATTAGACTGATCAGCGTTTATAGCTGATCAGTTTGAGCCGGCTGCCATATATGGCCGTTGGCCATCTCATGATGCCCCGTTGGGGCGACTTGCTCAGTTCTCATTCTTCTATGATACAAATCATCAACATCTTGTTTTTCAGCAAAATTTTAAAACCAAACACAAAGGGTGCCGAGATTTGCAGAGATATTGCCCGATTCGCTTCTTTTCCTCTCTGATTCTCGGCGACCTCGGTTTAGATGTTTTGGTTGCGGCCTATAGCCGCGCGATGCGTTATCACACATACCACGGACTGCGCATCGTCCGTCTGCGCAGTCGGTTTGCCTCCGGATCATCCCGGAATTCTTCTTTCTCGGCATCCCACGTCACTTTGCGACCCAGCGTCATGGCGATATGCGCCTGATGGCAGGTGACATCCGCATAGTAGGCAGAGTCGATGTGACTCACCGGTTGCTGGCGGCTTTTCACGCAATCCAAAAAGTTGCGGCGCTGATCGTTGCTGAACGGCAATCGCTCGTCATTGGCGCCGAGTTTTTCATGCAACAGCGATTGTGGCTCTGCGGCCATGAAGCCACGGCCGACATAGATCCAGCCCTCTGTCCCGAGAAACAGGATCGCCATATGAAACAGCTCAAACTGTTTGGCGCGTTTTTTCGCCGTGCCCATATCCATATGAATGAGCTTGAGGCCGTTTT
>RQOI01000459.1 GCA_003854995.1 Candidatus Zhuqueibacterota bacterium | reverse complement strand
CTTGTTGATGAGATCGCACTGAAAGATGGGGCGTTTGTACAGTTTCGTGCCATAGCCATCGGTGATGATCTCGGCATCGATCATGTTTTTATCCGTGGCTTTGTAGAGTTTGTACCCCTCAAAGTCGTTGGCGTTCTTCAAGAGCGGTTCGCGCGTATAGAGCTCTGCCGCGTCATCCCAGGTGAGGACGACCCGACCATCGCCGGCCGTGGCCTTGAGGGCCGGCATTTTTGGCGGCATGGCAAAACGATAGTCATTTTCGTAGATGATCTGGATGACCTCTTTTTTGCGATAGAGGGAGGGCGCGGTGTGATCCGGAGAGTTCAAGCCCTCCAGCGGATCGTAGGAAGCGACCAGCCCCATGGAGATGCGCTCGGTGCGGCCCTTGTACAGCGGAAAGACGCCGGTGGCAAAGAGATTGACCCAGGAACCGGGCGCATCCTGGAAAGGATCATAGCTCGAGTCGGAAAAGTATTCCCAAACGCGTTTGTCGTCCGTGTGAATGCGCGGCTCGGATTCGTGATCGTAGGTGTGAAACGATGTCAGGCCGAGCATGTCGGATTCGGAGACATCGGTGAAGGCGAAATTGGGTTCGCAGCCGACGCCTTCGATGAAATCGGGTCGATGGTTGCATTCAGAGCCATCCGCATCTGGTCCCGTATAATTCAGCTCGCCCGGGCCGACGCCATCGAGACCGAGATCATCGCCCGGATCTTCGCCGGGATCGTACTGGCCGTTGTCATTGGCATCGTTGCCGTCCTGCCAGTCCTGATCTTCATCGGCGTCCCAGTGTTCCTGCAGCATATCCTCGCTATAGTTATAAAATGCCAGGAATTTGTTCAGATCCTGGATGCCGTCGTACGGACCGATGAGTGCGGTCGCCTGATTATCGCGCGCTTCATCGACGAGGCCGTCGTCGTCATTGTCCGAGCGATCGTACGGATTGGCCGGGCTCTCGAGATAGGCCATGCCAAAGGCGCCCGTGGGGATGCCGCCTTCACCCACGCCGTCGCGATCCCAGTTGTAGGACATGTCGACCTGTTTGTCGAAAAAGAGGTAATCATCGCCCGTCATGCCCTGATCTTCGCCGATCCAGGGATGCAGGTAATAGCCAAAGGCCATCTCCGGGATGTCATAGTCGGAGATATTGGCCGCGGTATATTCGACAAACACGGCATCGCGGGCTTGCGGGTTGTTCCACTGAAAGACTCGAACCGCCAGCCGCAAGCCGAGACCACCCCAGGGCAAGCCCTTTTGCACGGTGACATTGGGATTTTTGTCGCCGATTTTGACGCCGGGTCGCGGATAGTATTTGATCGAGTCCTCTTCGCCCAGATACTCCTGATCCTGGGCGTCGTTCAGCACAAAATAGGCTTCCAGGTCGGCGTAGATGACGCCGCGACCAAATCGGCCATCCCACTCGCTGGGCCATTTCAGCTCATCGCCGCGCGCCGGCCAGCCGGCCACCGGCCAGGAATCGGGGCGATTGCTCATCGCCATGGTCTCGGAGAGCGGATTCATGTAGGTGATGACGGGCTTGAAGCCCCATTCGATCGTGCCGGTGGGATCGTTGTCGTTTCTGCCGCGCCAGCCGTGCTGCGCCCGATACAGAATGGTCAGGTCGTCGCGCGCTTGAATCTCGTCCCATTTGTCGATGATGGTCGAATCGCCGGCCACATAGCTTCGCGACGCCAGCATGGCGTTGACGCCGTGCATCATGGTGAAACCGGTGTAAATGTCCGGCCATTTATTCCAGATGGCCTGGCCGTGGCCGGTGTCGCAGATGGACGAGTTGTTATTCAACAGAAAGTACATGCGGTTGCCCTGCAACGGCGCGCTGCGAACGGCGGCCTGATCGCCGGCCGGATCATCCGGTCCTTCATATTTTTTGCTGAATTGGCCAAAGCAGATGCCGGTGCAGAAAAAACCGAGGATCAGCAGCAGCACCTGCGCGTTTGTTGATAATTTTATTTTCAGCATGATTTGTCCTCTTGGCTAATGATCATTCGATGATTAAAAATAGAATCCAAGCGAGATTTTGATCTCGCGCGGCGCGCTGAGATTGGCCGGATTGTTGATCCGGTCGTAATAGGTGTTGAAATCGCTGCGATGCAGCAGCAGATCGGTCTCACGGACAATTTGCTGATTCGCCCGTCCGGTCGTGCTGTCGACCACGAGTTCATTTTTTGCATCGAAAAGATTATAGATCAGCATGGAGAGTCGCATTTTATAGCTGCCGCGCAAGGGAATTTCATAGTGACCATTGAAATCGACGGAGAAATTGGCGGGCTTGTAGGCATTATTGGGATAGAGATTGACCAGCGCCAGACGACTGTCGGTCAGCGGCGTCCAGGTGAAGGTCGTACCCGAGTTATAATAGCCGGTGAGGTTCATGCCATATTTGCGCGTGTTGTATCCGACGGTCGCGTTCAACGTGTGACGCTGGTCCCAGGACAGCGGTATCAGGCGCGCGATCGGGTCCATGCTGTTGCCGGCGCGCGTGAAGGTCTGCGTCGGATTGTCGGCGTTGCCGCGCGTGTATTGCAGCGTATAGTTGACGCTGCCGTAGAACCGGCTAAAGGTGGCGTCAATGCCGACTTCGAGACCCTTGCGATTGCCGTAATCCTTGTTGGTGTACAATCCATAGCGCACATCATCGTACGTCGTGATGATGGCCGTGCTGAGCAGGTTATAGACGTCCGTATAATACAATGCCACATTCAGGCCAAGGCCGTCGATCAGCTCTTGCCAGAGACCGACTTCATATTTGACCGACTTTTCCGGCTCGAGCTGCGGATTGCCGAGCGTTGTCGCAAAGTTGGCCTCGGGAATGATAAAGTTATGATTGTTGTAAAGAGCATAGGCATCCGGCATTTGGAAAAAATGGCCGTAACTGAAGTGCAGCTTGGCCTG
>RQOI01000458.1 GCA_003854995.1 Candidatus Zhuqueibacterota bacterium | reverse complement strand
TGCCGCGAGCCGGAATCCTGAATTCATCCCCTTCGAGCCAGCGAATGTTCACCGAGCCACGAACCGTGACCTTGGGGCGTACCGGCGGATCGTATGAAGCGACGCCATCGCGGGCGACGAGAACCCCATTTTTGAAAACATATCTTATCGCCAGTGATGTAAAATCATCAAAGACGACGAGATCAGCCATCCTTCCCGGCGCGATAGCGCCGAGTTTTTTCAAGCCAAAATAATCGGCCGTATTGAGAGTCGCCATGCGGATGGCGTGCACAGGCGCAAGACCCTGCTGAATGGCTGATTTTATGATATAATTCACATGCCCTTCAGCAAGAATGTCGTGCGGATGCCGGTCGTCGGTGCAGAACATCAGGCGCCGTTCGTTCTCGTGCGTCACCAAGGGCAGCAGATCGCGCAGATTTTTGGTCCCGCTGCCTTCGCGAATCATGATGTACATGCCCAGCCGCAGCTTTTCGCGCGCTTCATCGACCGACGTGCATTCGTGATCTGATTCCACTCCGGCGGCAATGTAGGCATTCAAATCCATGCCCGACAGTCCCGGCGCATGCCCGTCGATGCGTTTGCCATCCACGATGCGCAGCTTGTCGAGCACATCCGGATCGCCTTCCAGCAGGGCTGGATAGTTCATCATCTCGGCCAGCCCGACGACCCACTTTTCGCGCAGAAACGGATAGATGTCAAAAGCGCGCATCTCCGAGCCCGCAGTCTCCAGCGCCGAGGAGGGGACGCACGAGGACAGCGTGAAAAAGACATTCAAGGGATTGTACTTGCTCGACTCCATCATGTAGCGAATGCCTTCATAGCCGAGGACATTGGCGATCTCGTGCGGATCAGCGATGACAGAGGTCGTCCCGAGCGGCAGCACCGCGCGGGTGAATTCCGGCACCTCGACCATGGAGCTTTCGATGTGGACATGCGCATCAATGAATCCGGGAGAGACGTAAAGTCCATCCAGATCGATGGTCTCTTGCGCGCTGTAGCCGGGGCCAATCGCGACGATGACGCCATTGAGGATGACAATGTCAGAGGATAAAATCTCGGAGGAGAAAACATTGACTATATTTGCATTGTGCAAGATGAGGTCGGCCTGCTGATGGCCGCGCGCTGTTTTGATGATATCTTTGATCATGACGATGACGAATTTCCGTCGATAATTTTACTGATCAAACAGCACTAATTTTGGAATTATTTCTTTTAACAGCGCAGCCAGTCGGGCGCCCGCTCTTTGCGCCACCAGCGTCACCTCCGCATGCGCCAGAGGCAGCGCCGAGAGGCCGGTGCCGAGATTGGTGATGAGGGAAATTCCCAGCACTTTCATGTGGCGCTGCCGGGCGACGATCACCTCAGGCGCGGTCGACATCGACACAGCATCGCCGCCCAGTTTCTGCAGTGCGCGAACCTCGGCAGCGGTCTCATAGTTGGGGCCGGTGACCCAGCAGAACACCCCTTTTTTGAAGGCATGACCCTGGTCGAGGCCAACCTGTTCGGCGACGCGGATCATCTCGACATCGAAGGCTTCGGACATGTCCGGGAAGCGGGGGCCGAGCAATTCTGTTGGCTTGCCGATGAGTGGATTTTTAAAGGCAAAGTTTATCTGGTCAGTGATCAACATCAGATCGCCGGGTTGGTATTCGGGATTCAGGCTGCCGCAGGCTGTGGTGATGACGAGCTTGTCGACGCCCAGCGCTTTCAGGAGATGCACATAATAGGTGACCTCCTGCAGCGAGTAGCCTTCATAACAGTGCACACGACCCTGGATGCAGAGCACCGGCACGCCGCTGATGTCTCCGATCACCCAGCGGCCCTGATGGCCGGGCACGGTTGACATCGGATAGAACGGAATCGCGGTCACCGGAATGATGATGGCGTCTGCGACCTCTTCCGCAAGGCCGCCGAGGCCGGAACCGAGGACAATGGCGATCTGCGGCGAGCGGTCGAGCTTTCCCTGAAGGTAGGCGAGTGATTTTCGAACTTTATCTTTGAGCATCATCTTTAATGTAATGACGGCAAAGTGACTGATAGATAGAGGGGCATCAAATGAGCATGCCGGCGATGGTTGCCGATATCCACGAAACAATGGCGCCGGCGAACATGGCGCGCAGGGCGACGCGGGATAAATCCGAGCGCCGCTTCGGCGCAAGGGCGCCGATGCCGCCAATCTGTATGCCGATGGATGAAAAATTGGCAAATCCGCACAGCGCATAGGTCGCGATCGTGATGGAACGCGGTGACAGAGCGCCTTCGCTGATCACCCTGCTGAGCTCGGCATAAGCGACAAATTCATTGATGGCTATTTTCATGCCGAGCAAATTGCCGACGCCCATAGCTTCCTTCATTGGCACGCCCATGAGAAAGGCGATGGGCGAAAAAAGCGTGCCGAAAAGGGTGTTCAGACTTCCCGGGAATATGCCCGGATATTCCTTGGAACCTTCTTTGAGGACGCCTCCCAGCAGCCTGAAATCAATCAGCTTGTCGAAATAACCGAGAACCATATTCACGACCCCGATGAGCGCAATAAAAGCAATCAGCATGGCGCCGACATTGACGGCGAGTTTCAAACCATCGGTCGTACCTCGGGCAGCAGCGTCGAGCACATTATCGGCATGACCGACATCGGGCAACGCTATATCACCGCTGGTCATGGAGTGTTCCGTTTCCGGCAGCATAATTTTGGCGACAACCAATGCCGCCGGCGCCGCCATGACGCTGGCGGCAATCAAGTGTCCGGGATCAATACCCATGCTGATATAGCCGGCCAACACGCCGCCGGCAATAGTTGCGAATCCGCCAACCATGATCGCGTGCAATTCAGAAAGCGTCATGTCGTCTAAAAAAGGCTTG
>RQOI01000457.1 GCA_003854995.1 Candidatus Zhuqueibacterota bacterium | reverse complement strand
TCACAAGAATCCGTTCGATTCTCTGGCGCCCGTCATTCCGCCGAGTCCCGGCGACATCTATCTGTTCAAAACGGAGCGCAATCCCACCCGCCACGACACGTTGCGCTTCACGGTCGAGGGCGGCGACTGGAGCCGGGATCGCGCCAAGGAGGAGATTCGCGATATCTATGTGGTGCCGGATCCCTATGTCGTCGGCACTGATTTCGAATCGATCTACGAACTGGCCGGCTATTCGCAACGGCGCGTCGATTTTGTCAATCTGCCGCCCAGAGCGACGATCAGCATTTTCACCGCCAGCGGCAAGCTGGTGACCAGAATCGAGCACGAGTCGGACGTCGATTTCGGCCGCGCCTCGTGGGATTTGACGAGCGAGGACGGTCCCGAGGTGGCCTTTGGCATCTATTTCTTCGTCGTGGAAACAGAAGGGCTCGGCGCCTATCGCGGCAAGTTTGCGGTAATCAAATAGGCTATTGGCGGCAACCTGACAATGTAACAATTGCATAAAACTAAACGCAAAGGCGCAAAGAACCGCAGAGGTTTGCAGAGAAAAATGGATGTGGCTGTGCAGACAAAATCGGGAAAATATTCACTGTGCTAACTGACAGAATAAAAATAGTCGGTGCTTTCCTTCTTTTGTGCGGATTTTTCGCCTGCGCGGACAAAAAAGCTCACGATGTGCCGGAAGACCAGCTCCTCGCCAGGGTCGGCGATCGCTACATCACCGCCGAAGAATTCAGGCACAGTTTTGAGTTCAGCCCAGCGCCGCTGCGATATGGCACCAATCCGCGCAAGACCTATCTCGATTATATGATCAAGGAGCTGCTTCTGGCCAATGAGGGCTATCGGTTGAATCTGCACAAGACGCCCTATGTGCAGAGTCGGCTGCGCCGGCGCCGCTATAATGACCTGCTGGAAGCCTTTCATCTCAAACATGTGCACGCCAAGGTCGATCTTGCGGAAGAGGAGATTCGCGAGGCAACCCTCAAATCGACGGTCAAATGGCGCATGATCATCTGGCCGACAGCATCGCTGCCAGAAGCTGAAAGAGCCTTTGCCGAAGCAACCAAGACAGACCTGACCGATTTTATCGACAGACAGCTGGCACAACAGGAGGTTCGCCGCACTGATAAAAGCCAGTTCGAGACCGACTGGCTCGACTATCTGGAGCTCCCTCCCGAGATTCTTGCCAAAATTGTCGATATCGAAATGGGGAAACCATCGCGACCCTTCCCCTATGGAGACGGGTATGCCATTGCGCAAGTCCTGGATATTCATCGCGAAGGCATTCTTGAAGACGAGCTGGCTTATGGGCCGCGCCGGCAAAAGATGAAGGAGCGATTGCACAACATACAAGCCGATCGCATCGCGCACGCACTCATGGATTCCATCATCACCCCGATGGATGTGCGCGTCCGTGGTCTGGTCGCACAAGATCTGACGCCACCGCTCTATGAATGGGTGCAAAGCGGCTTGCCGGATGGACGATCCCTTTTTGCCGAGCTCGAAAAAGCCCGGGCGTCGCGGCCATGTCTTGCTCAAATAAATAATATGCTCGATGAAGAGCTGGTTTCCTACGCCGGAGGGAGGAAACGAGTTCGCGATTTTATAGATTATGTCGACTATAACCGCGCCGTCTTTAACCAGAGCGAGTCGTTCGAGGATTTTCAGAGCAGAGTGATCACTGAGATCGGCCGCATGATGAAGAATGACATTTTCGTCGAGCTTGCTGAAAAAGAGGGATTTGCTGATTCTGCTGCCATCAGGGAAGATTTGCGTTTGTGGGAACAGAAATGGGCCTATGACATCTATCGCAACCACACGTTGCTCGATGTTCAGGTGAGCGAACAGGAAATGCACGACTTTATTCGCACCCGCTGGCGTGAGCTGGGAATTGCGGATGTCGACACCACGAGGTTTTATAAATATCAGAACGATGCTCACAATGCCGTTCTGCATGAAAAACAGTTGGCGCGGCTCGAAAGCGATCTCGAGCGCCTGCGACAGCGCTATGATGTCTGGATAAATGAGGAATTGCTCAACTCTATCGAGCTCGTCGATGACATGCCGACGAACAGAACATCCTACTTCATTCGCAAGAATTTCAATTTCGAGGCTGTCATGCCGACCGTCGATATGAAATGGGCAAATTTGTAAATCCAAAACCATAAACCCAAAAGCGTCAATCCGACATTCGAAAGAGCACGACACTCGATTGCGATGCGCAAAGAAAGGAAAGGAGGTGGTCATCCTCGGCAACTTGCTCTAATTGGTGAAAACAGAGTTCACTTTCAGAGGAGGTAGTATGAAAAAGATCGTTATGATGACACTGGTGACAATGCTGCTGGCGACATTCGGCGCAGCGCAGATCATTCTGGACGGTAATGGTGATGACTGGGCGGCGGTGCCCTATGCCGTGCAGGACTGGGTGGATGGCGTCGAGGGACTCTATCCGGAGGAAGTCGGCGCTATTGTCACGGATAACGTTGACATTAAAAACGTCAAAGCGACGATTGTTGGCAATACCGTTTTCTGGTATATGCAATTCCATGGCGGTCCGGCCTGGCCAAACAATGCGATGACAGGTGAGCATAACGGCGTGCCGGTTGTGAGCTCGCGCGGTTATTATCATGCGCTGCTCGATTTGGACAACAATGTGGAAACCGGCTGGAAAACGGACTGGTACGAAACGCATTACACAACAGTGGGATATCTGGCCAGCCAGAATTACGAGAATGCAAATCCGCTTGGCGCTGAAATCTACATGGGCTGGGGCGGCCGCTATTGGTACCCGGCGCCGCATCCGGACAGCGCCGGCATCAAAAATTCGGGCGTTCGACAGGTGTCTTATGAGATTGTGGATTGCAGCGAGTACGATGGCGTCGCCGACAATGAATTGCAATTCGGCATTTCCGGCGCCGAAGTTGTCAAACCTGATTCAGCCAAAGGTATGGCCTGGCAGGGAGCGCTCCTGATCGCTGAAAGCCATAATGAAAATCTCAACAATGACAAATTGCGCTCCTTTTTCCTCGGCCATGCCTGGGGCGAAGACTTTATTGAAATCGGTTACGAGCTGACGCCGGTGTATGAGTATTTCTTGGCCAAACAGGGCGTTAAATACTTTAACGATGGCGATGTCATCGGCATCTGCGGTTTCTCAGAGACGCCGATGGACGATTGGGGCTGCGATTTCAGCACGCGCGGCGAGTTCACCTGCCCGGGAATTCCCGTTCGTCCCGCCAGCATCCAATTCGATGAGGACGACTCTGACTGGGCTGATGTTCCTTTTGCCGTGCAGGACTGGGTGAACGGCGTCGAAGGCCTCTACCCGGAAGAAGTGGGTGCAGCTGTCACCGACAACGTCGACATCAAAGATGTCAAGGCCCACGTCGATCTGGACGAAGGCGTGATCTACTGGCTCCTGCGATT
>RQOI01000456.1 GCA_003854995.1 Candidatus Zhuqueibacterota bacterium | reverse complement strand
TACATCCCCTTTCCGCCCTTGTTTCAGAGAATAATTTTCATTATGTTGTTCGGATGGCAAAGGCTGAACTCATCGAACTGCCGCCTCAGGCCACGCCATGTCACTCTTCATGCTCCCTGCGGCAAATGCCGCCATTCGTCTCGGAGGTGTGATGAAAAAGATACTCAGCTTTCTATCGTGCAGACTCGTGCGACGCTGTCCCGGTTCCGGTCGAATCATCGGCCTGAACATCGGCTGGCCGCTGCTCTTTCCCATCCTGGGCATGGCAGCGCTCATCTGGTCCCTCGTCCGAATCGTTGCCAAACCCAGTCGCGCTGCTTACCCATGCATGCGCGTCGCCGTGCCGATGGCCTCATCTTTTTTGGCCTGGCTGCTCGGCATCACCGGCGCATCCCTTCTCGTCAAGCGGCTGCGCACTCGATTCGACCGCCGCAAATACGCGGTCGCACGTCTGCTGCTGAGCGGCATCGTTCTGTTCGTGCTCACGACACTCTCGGATAGCAGGCTCGCGATCAGCAATATCGCGCTGGACTACAAAGATCCCTATGGTCCCAATGTTCCCGTGGGTGAGGCAAAAGGCATCTTTCCCGGTCGCGTCGTTTGGGCCTGGAATCCGGACGCGACGAACGAAAATTGTCAGCCCGACCGCTGGGGGGACGCCTATTTCCTGGATAAAAATTGCAATCAAGATGTCGTCGACGATATGCTGTCCAAGGCACTACTGCAATTGACCGGTGAAGAGACAGGAGATGCTGCGTGGGATGCGGTTTTTCGCTACTTTAATCGACAACACAACAAAGGCGATGTCGGATACACAGCCGGCGAGACGATATTCATCAAGATAAACGCCGTGCATGCCTGGACTACGAATAAAGATGGTTCCATCCGAAATGATGACGACTATGGCAATGTGGACACATCCCCGCAGGCGGTTCTGGCGATGCTGCGACAGCTGGTGCGGAACGCCGGCGTGCCGCAGGACAACATCTATATCGGCGATCCCTATACGCACGTCTTTACCCACTGCCTGGAAAAATGGCGCGCGGAATTTCCCGCTATCCATTTCATGGACAAAAGCGGCCTCGATGGTCGCGAGAAATACAGCGCAAGCGCCGAGTACAAAATGCACTTTTCGGACAAAGGCAGCGTGCTCAGCCAGACGCAGGACCGCTATTTCACCGTCATGGATGAGGCGGACTATCTACTGAACATTCCCGCCATGAAGGGTCATCGCTGGGGCGGGGTGACGTTCTTTGGCAAGAACTTTTTCGGCGCCAACACGCGCTCCGGCGCCGACCACATGCACCCCGGCTTGCATCGCGAAAGCTACGACGGGCCGCTGCGCGGGCAGTACGGCCTGTATCGCGTTTTCGTCGATTTGCTGGGACATGAAAATCTCGGCGGCAAGATGCTGATCTATCTCATGGACGCCCTGTGGTCATGCTCTTACGAACACGAACCGCCGGTCAAATTCAAAATGGCGCCGTTCAACAATGACTGGACGAGCTCGATTTTCCTCTCACTCGACCCACTGGCCATTGAATCAGTGTGTCTCGATATCCTGCAGGCGGAATTTCCAAAACAGGAGAGCGAAGTCCCGGGCAACTACTGGTACGCCAATTTCCCGGCCATCGACGACTATCTGCACCAGGCGGCGGATCCTGCAAACTGGCCCGAAGGTCTGACCTATGACCCCGAAGGGGATGGCACACCCCTCACCAGCCTCGGCGTGCATGAGCACTGGAATGATCCGATTGAGCAGAAATACTCGCGCGACCTCGGCACCGGCGTCGGCATCGAACTGCTCAAACAGCACGCGCCCAGCGCCATTGCGACGCTGTTGGATGTGCCGGCCCGTTTCATCCTGCGGCAAAATCACCCCAATCC
>RQOI01000056.1 GCA_003854995.1 Candidatus Zhuqueibacterota bacterium | reverse complement strand
GAGCGAGGCTTTGCCGGTGAGCAGCGTTTTCGGGCGATAGGTCAGGGGCTCGTGGTATTTCATGTCCTCATGATCCATAAAAGTGCCAGAGATGGTGATGCCCGGCGTCACTTGCATCCCGAACAGCTGCGTCGGATAGTTCCAGTTGGTCGTCAATTCAATGCCTTGAACATAGGCATCGGCGATATTGCGAAACTGAATCTGGCCGCGAATGAGATCAAGATGCGCCTCGATGAGGTTCTCATAGACATTGCGGAAAACCGCCAGATCAAAATTCCAGTTCTCATTGATATACTGCCGCCAGCCGAGATCATAAGCCCAGGAGGTTTCTGCTTTCAAGTCGGGATTGGCCTTGATCTTGAAATTCATGATGGTGAGTTCGAGAAAGCGCTCGATGATCGTCGCCGCGCGAAAGCCGCTGCCGACCGAGGCGCGGAAACTGGTGATCGGCCAGGGCTGCCAGTTCACACCCATGCGCGGGCTCCACAGATCTTCTTTTTTGCCGCCATGCAGCTGGTAGCGATCATAGCGCAAGCCAGTGGTCAGACGCAGGTTCTTGCGTATTTTCCATTCATCCTGCAAATAGGGGCCAATGAACGAACCTTTATGCTCGCCGAAAAATTTCGTACTGCCGGCGTCGAGCTGGTATTGCGTGCCGAAGGTCACGACGTGCGCGGGGTGCGGCAGCCAATCCGCCTGCACCTCAGCACCCTGGCCAATGGCCGGATTGAAATCGGCGCTGGCGCCAAACTGATTGCCCATGAGGGTGCGAATGAAAGATCCGCGAACATTGAAACCAAAGGTGGATGAGATCGGCACTGCCAGCTTCATATAGGCATTGAGCTGGTTGGTCTGCGCATAGTTATCGAGGTTGGCATCGTCCACTTCATAAGGATCGTTCTGCCCCTTCCATTGGACAAAAAATCCCTTGTCGATATAGCTATAAGCCGCATAGCTGGTCCACTTGATGCCGTTCTGCCAGCGATAGTCGAACTTGCCAGTGAGATTATACTTGAGCGCATCGCCGAGCTGCTGATAGCCGGTCGTCTCGTAGCGCCCCCCGGAGATCCGCATGCCAAAGTTGTCGAATTTCTTGCTATAGCTCACATCGGCGCGGTTGTACCACAGCCCTTGATCGGTCCAGTCCCATTCGCTGTAGTAGGGTTTGTCGTACGCGCCGCCGGACAGGGAATACATGAACTGACCCTGTTCGGTCGGATCTTTGGTCATGATGTTGACGACGCCGCCGAG
>RQOI01000455.1 GCA_003854995.1 Candidatus Zhuqueibacterota bacterium | reverse complement strand
CTTTCGGTTTGCAGAAAATAGACAAGCTCTTTTTTGGCTATGAAGAGCTTGCATCTGTCCTGGGGATCAGCCTCGCATCGGCACGGGTGACGGCAAGCCGCTACGCGCGCGCCGGATTGCTGCTTCGCCTGAAAAGAAACTGCTACATACGCCGGGATACCTGGCGCCATCTCGAAAGGGAGCAGAAATTTGCCATTGCCGCCATCCTGCAAACGCCGTCCTATATCTCGCTTTTAACTGCTCTGGAATACTATCAAGTGACCACGCAGGTGCAGCAGGATTTCATCGAAAGCATGGCGCTGCAACGGACAAAAAGCGTGACTATAGAGTCGATCCTCTTCAGGTTCACCAAACTGCAGCCGAACCTCTATCGCGATTTTGGCAAAGTGAAGGGCTTTTTCATCGCCTCCCCCGAAAAAGCCTTGTTCGATGCCCTCTACCTGTGCTCGATGGGAAAATATCGGCTCGATTTTTCATCCATCGATTATAGCAAATTCGACCGCAAGGCACTGGAGAAACTGGCGACTCTCTTTCCGGAAAAGACCGTGCGTTTATTTAGAAGGCTCTATGAAAAATCTTGAAAAACATGAGATCTTTGAAATCGAGGTTTTAGAAAAGCTGAAAAAGAGCGGTTCATTGGAACCGCTGGTTTTTGGCGGCGGCACCATGCTGCGTCTGTGCCATGAGCTGCCGCGCTATTCTGTCGATCTTGATTTTTGGTTCATCAAAACAGTGAAGGAAAACGCGCATTTCAGCCGTCTGTGCCAGATGCTGGCAGAGCACTATGAAATCACCGATGCGGCGACAGAATACCATACGTTGCTCTGCGAGATACGCAGTTCTCACTATCCGCGCCGATTGAAAATTGAAATTCGCCGCGAGCTTGAACCATGTGACTGGGAGACGAGAATTGCATTCAGCCGTTTCGGCGTCAAGCAGGTGCAGCTCAGAACGCACACCCTGTCGCACTGTCTCGCCAACAAAATAGCGGCGCTGCAGAGCCGCGATGAAATTCGCGATGCCTTTGATCTGGAATTTCTGCTCAGACGAGGCGCCTCCTTCCCCTCATTGCCGCCCGAAACCATCGCTGCACTGGTGAAAAAGGTTTCATCGTTCAAGGAAAGAGATTTCAAAGTCACGCTCGGCTCGGTCCTCGAACAGGACATCCGTGACTATTATAACCGCAATCAATTCAGCTTTCTGCTGGACAAACTGCGGTTTGTGGGTTATGCTCGCTGATCGGTCAACTGACCCGACCCCTTTGTACTCTTGACCCGATCCCTTTGGCAGATCGGCGTCATCATCTCAATGGATAATGCAAGGGATCGGGTCAATTGGCCAGTTCGATCCTCGGGCAAAGCCCTCCGTTTCAACACCTTTCTCGTGGCCAATTCCAGTCACGAGAGGGCTTTGCCCCTACAGGATCATTATTGATCCGATGCCGCGCTAGAATTCGCTCGCTGTTCTCCCCATATTCTCAAAGGGATCGGATCAAGTTCATGACTGATCAGGTCAATTGGGCAGAGCAGCTTCAGCCGCGAATGTCCCGGCGTCGACATTGCGGACGGTCAGCTGGCGCTCGACAATGCCGCCGATCTTGATATCCATCGGCGCGACGGCGGACTCGGAGACGACAAACTCGACCATGGTGAGATGCTGCACCCAGAAAGAGTCGAGATCGAGATAGATATCGCCGAAATAGTGCGACGAGCCGCGGGTGTCGACGGTCATCG
>RQOI01000454.1 GCA_003854995.1 Candidatus Zhuqueibacterota bacterium | reverse complement strand
CTCGCATCCGATTCACACCTCGGACACCGCCGGCATACAGACCTACACGCCACCGACGAGCGGACGCGGCTGCGACTGGATTCTGATCATCGAAGACGCAAAAAAGAACTATCCGTTGCCATGATTGTTGAAAACCAATAGAAAAAATACTATACTAGTGAATAATATGAAAATAAACCAAGCTCACTTGACATGATGGCTCAAAACTCACGCAAAGGCGCCGAGCCGCAAAGGATGCGCAAAGAAAAATGAGTTAAATATTTATGCGATGACAAGCGATCTGACAATTGCTGCAGCCATCAGATTGCCCCAGTCGTACTCGATTAACAAGTAGTTACAAGAAACGTACGGTGTCTTGCAAGCTGGAAAATATGTCAACGAATAAGGGCCTACAATATAAAGAGAGCAAATAAATGAAGCGTTCTGTAACAGCGTTCTTGCATTTTATTCTTGTCTTATCGCTATGCATGTGCCGTCAGCAGCGAACATACAAAGCCGACATCATCATCTATGGCGGCACCTCGGCTGCGGTCATTGCCGCGGTGCAGGCGGCGCGCATGCAGCGATCGGTCATCATCGTCTGTCCGGACCGACACCTGGGCGGACTCACCTCGGGCGGACTCGGCTGGACCGACGGCGGCAACACCGCCGCCATCGGCGGTCTGGCGCGCGAGTTCTACGGCCGCGTCTACGAGCACTATCAGAATCCGCAGGCCTGGAAATGGCAGAAAAAGAGCGAGTTCAGCAATCGCGGCCAGGGCGCCAAAGCGCTGAATGACGACGACCGAACCGCCTGGACGTTTGAACCGCACGTCGCAGAAAAAATATTTAACGAGTTCATTCGCGAATACGACATCGCCGTCCATCGCGACGAATGGCTCGAGCGCGACGCCGGCGCCATGGTCGTCGATGGCCGAATCACTGCCATTCGCATGGTGAGCGGCGCCAAGTTCAGCGGCAAGATGTTCATCGATGCCACCTATGAGGGCGATCTGCTGGCCGCAGCCGGGGTGTCGTATCATGTCGGTCGGGAGGCCAAGGGCGTCTACGGCGAGACCTGGAATGGCGTGCAGACCGGCGTCCTGCATCACGCCCACTATTTCAGCGCGCCAATCGATCCCTATGTCG
>RQOI01000453.1 GCA_003854995.1 Candidatus Zhuqueibacterota bacterium | reverse complement strand
GGCATGCGAGCGGGAACCATGGTCGCGGCGATTAAGAGCCTTTTCAGCGCGAACGGCCACATGCAGCGCTTGCCTGAGACTTTGTCCGCATGGTCAAATATCATTCGACAGATGAATCTCGGCAACCTCTATATGGCCATGTCGCTGTTGCGCATCGAGAAGAACAGGATGATCATCGCCAATGCCGGCATGCCGCCGGCGATGCTGTACCGCGACAAAGAGAACAAAGTGGAACAAGTTGTTCTCAAGAGCATGCCGCTCGGTGGCGCGCTGGATTACCCGTATGATGAGCAAACTTTGGCCGTCGGAGCGGGCGACACGCTCCTATTAATGTCCGATGGATTTGTGGAATTATTCAACAGTGATGATGAGATGTACGACGAACGGGCGATACCGACTTTTGCGCGGATTGCGCAGCAATCGCCGCAGGAGATCATCAACTCGCTCGAGCGCGAATGTCTGCTCTGGCGCGGCGAACGTCCGCAGAATGATGATATCACGTTCATCGTGATAAAATTTTAACCGCTTTTGTCGTTGCGTCATCAACTGGCCTGGATTATTCACCACAGAGATCACAAAGATCATGAAGCTTAAAAAAAACAGATAGTTGGTTTTAATGAAAATTGAATTGTTATAAAGATTGATTTAAAAATAGCCTACACGTACAAGTCACTGTTCTTTGTGATCTTTGTGCCCTCTGTGGTTGGCTTAAAAATGGATCAGGAGCAAAAATGCACAAGGTGAAATGGGGTGTTCTCAGCACCGCCAGAATCGGCGTCGATAAAGTCATTCCAGCCCTGCAAAAAGCAGAACAGTGTGAGGTCATTGCCATCAGCTCGCGCGACATCGGCAAGGCGAGAGCTGCTGCGGATAGATTGGGCATTTGCAGGGCTTATGGCTCGTACGAGGAGTTGCTGGCCGATCCCGACGTCGAGGCGGTTTATAATCCCACGCCAAACCATCTGCATGTGCCCCTGTCGATGCAGGCGCTGCGCGCCGGCAAGCACGTGCTCTGCGAAAAGCCCATTGCCCTCGACGCGACCGAAGCGCAGCAGCTTCTGGATGAAGCAAAAAGCCACTCGCAGTTGAAAATTATGGAAGCGTTCATGTACCGCTTTCATCCGCAATGGCGGGCGGCAAAAAAGCTGGTGAAAAATGGCGACATTGGTGCGGTCAAGACCATTCAAACGATTTTCACCTACAACAACCTCGATCCGAATAATGTGCGCAACAAGGCTGACATCGGAGGCGGCGGGCTGATGGATATCGGCTGTTATCCAATCTCACTGTCGCGATTCATCTTGGATGCAGAACCGATCCGTGTGAACGGCATCATCGAGTTTGATCCAACATTCAGGACGGATCGGCTGGTCTCGGCTCTTTTGGATTTCGGTGCGGCCATCTCAAGCTTTGCGGTGGCCACGCAAGCCGAGAGATATCAGCGCGTCCACATCTTTGGCACAAGAGGGCGCATCGAGATCGAGATACCCTTCAATGCACCACCGACCGTGCCGACGCGCATCTGGCACGAAGCGGATGGCCATCTGCGTGAAATCAAGTTCGATATATGCGACCAGTACGCCATTCAAGGCGACGAGTTTTCCTCGGCCATCCTGCGCCATGCGCCTGTACCGACGCCTCTGCAGGACGCTGTGGCGAACATGAAAGTGATAGACGCTCTTTTGGCGTCGAATCGAACGGGTGAGTGGCAAGCGATTTCATAAAGCGGAAACGAATTTAGGAAAGGCGGAAGATGAGATCTCTTATTCTCTTGTTATTGTCAGCTGGACTTGTGCTGCCGGTCGCTGCAACGGACGATGTGCATGACATCGCCACGTTTTCAATCGTCGGCTGCGATCCGGACGCGGGTGAACTTGGCGTCGCCGTCGCTTCGCGATTCTTCGCGGTCGGCTCTGTCGTGCCCTGGGCGAAAGCGGGTGTGGGCGCGGTCGCGACGCAATCTTTTGCCAATACCTCTTTTGGCTGGCGAGGGCTCGATCTGCTGGAAAAGGGGATTGCCCCGGCCGAGGCAATGGCCATGCTGCTCAAGAGCGATGATCATTCGGCCAGACGCCAGGTCGGTATCGTCGCAGCCGACGGCCGCTCAGCGACGTTCACCGGCGACAGCTGCAACGCCTGGGCCGGCGGTCGCCATGGCGAGAATTACGCCTGCCAGGGAAATATACTGACCGGCGAAGATGTGGTCGCGGCCATGGAAGAGGTCTTTCTGAACACGACAGGTGCGCTGGCGGAACGGCTCTATGCGGCTCTTCTCGCCGGAGACGCGAAGGGCGGCGATGCGCGCGGCAAACAATCGGCGGCGCTGCTGGTGGTGCGGGAGGGGGCGGGTTATGGCGGCTATACGGATCGCGCCATCGATATCCGGGTGGATGATCATTTGGCGCCGCTGCAGGAGCTTGGCCGATTGCTCGCTTTGGCGCAGCTCAATGATGCCTGGAATGAAGCCTGGACGCTGTTCTCCGCCGGCAAGAGCGGAGAAGCGCTGCCCTTCATGGACAGAGCGATGCGGATCGATCCCACCCATCCGGAGGTGTTGTACGATTTGGCGGTCATTCGTCTGGCGGCCGGAGATACAGCCGGCGCGCTCGAGGCGCTTGCAAAGGCGATTGCCCTGAATCCAGGGCTGAAAAATCAGGCCCGCGTGGATGATGATCTGGCGGCGCTGCGCGGCAAAGATGAGTTTGAGCAGATTGTCAGATGAGACCATTGCGAAAGATAACTTTAAAAACTTTGTTATTCTGCTGATTCATTTCTAAGCCTTTGTTTCTTTGTGTCTTGTGTGGAGATTTTCTGAATAATCCAGGCTAATAGAATAATCATTTTTTCATTGCCTTAGGGGACAATATTCAGTAATTTACATTGAAATATCAAAGTCTTATTATGATTTTTCAAGGTATATATGATTAAAAGAACGGATGATTTACAGAACATAAAAATGCTGCAGGATATTTTCCCTGTGGTTGGCATATTGGGCGCCAGGCAGAGTGGCAAAACAACGATTGCCAGGCAGTTCGATTACGATCACTATTTTGATCTTGAAAATCCACGCGACCTTGCCAAATTGCCCTCGACGATCTCGAATTGGAGCACCTCTGGATCGTCTACCCCGGCCCCGATGAGTACCCGTTGCATGCAAGAGTGACGGCGCTGCCTGTCAGAGAATTGGCTCTATCTGATCCCTTTTCAATTAAATAATGGAGAGGCTGTCCCTGCCAAACTGTTCTGTCAAACTACGATCCCAGCACCTGCTGCAAGAACTGTCCGGTATACGACTCCTGCACCTTTGCCACTTGCTCCGGCGTCCCAACTGCTATGATCCGCCCTCCCTCGTCGCCGCCTTCGGGGCCGAGATCGATGATGTGGTCCGCCGTCTTGATGACATCCAGGTGATGTTCGATGACAATGACGGTGTTGCCGCTGTCCACCAGGCGGTTCAACACATTGAGCAGCATGTTTGTGTCTTCGAAATGGAGCCCGGTCGTCGGTTCATCGAGGATATAGACCGTTCTGCCCGTGCTGCGCCTTGACAGCTCTGTCGCCAGCTTCACCCGCTGCGCTTCGCCGCCGGACAGGGTCGTCGCCTGTTGTCCCAGCTTGATGTAGCCAAGGCCGACATCGACGAGCGTCTCCAGCTTGCGATTGATCGAGGGTATTTTGCGAAAAAAGTCCTGCGCCTGCGTGACGGTCATATTGAGCACGTCTGCGATCGATTTTCCTTTGTATTTGATCTCCAGCGTTTCGCGATTGTAGCGCTGACCTTTGCAGACTTCGCAGGTGACATAGACATCCGGTAAAAAGTGCATTTCAATTTTAATAATGCCATCTCCCTGACACGCTTCACAACGGCCGCCTTTGACATTAAAGCTGAAACGCCCCGGCTTGTAGCCGCGAATTTTTGATTCCGGCAATTGGGAATAGAGATCGCGAATGTGCGTAAAGAGCGCCGTATAGGTGGCCGGATTCGATCGCGGCGTCCGCCCGATCGGCGACTGATCGATGTCAATGACCTTGTCCACGTGCTCCAGCCCCTGGATGCTCGCATACGGCAGTGCGGCATCTTTGCTGCCGTAAAAATGTTTCGACAATATTCGATACAGAGTTTCATTGATGAGCGTGCTCTTGCCGCTGCCGGACACACCCGTCACACAGACTAATTTTCCCAACGGAATTTGGAGGGTCACGTTTTGCAGGTTATTGCCGGAGGCGCCGGCTATGACGAGGTTCTTGTCATTTCCCTTGCGTCGTGACGCCGGCATTGGGATGTGGCGGCGTCCCGCCAGGTAATCGCCGGTGATGGAATTGACGTTCTCTTTCACCTCCTGAGGAGAACCAGCGGCGACGATCCTGCCGCCGTGTTCGCCGGCGCCCGGACCCAGATCGATGAGATAATCAGCCTGCTCCATCGTCTCCTGATCGTGTTCCACAACAATGACCGTGTTGCCCAGATCGCGTAGTTTGAGCAGCGTGTCGATCAGACGGGCATTATCGCGCTGATGCAAGCCGATGGAAGGCTCGTCCAGGATGTAGAGAACGCCGACCAGCTGTGAACCGATTTGGGTGGCAAGGCGAATGCGTTGCGCTTCGCCGCCGGAAAGCGAACCGGTCGCCCGCTCGAGAGTTAAATAATCGAGCCCGACATTTTTCAAAAAGCTCAGACGTTCACGGATTTCTTTCAGGATTTGATGCGCAATGGTCTGCTCGCGCTGGGTCAATTTCACTTGCAGAAAAAACTGATGCGATTCCTTGATCGACATGGAGACAATGTCCTGGATGTGTCTGCCGCCAACGCGCACGGCGCGCGCCTCAGGCCGCAGACGCGTCCCGTGACATTCAGGACAATCGACCATATTCATAAAGCCTTCGATCCAGCCGCGGATGCCATCGGAATCTGTTTGTCTGTAGCGGCGCTCGAGATTGCCGACCACTCCCTCCCAGCGCGTTTTAAACGTGCCGCTGTGTCGTCCGCTGCGCGATTCATACTTGAAAATCATTTCATCGCGCGTGCCGTACATGATGGCGTTTTTCACATCATCGCTCAAATTAGCATAGGGCGTATGCACGTCATGGCCAAAAGCCTCGGCGACGCCGCGCGCGATGGTGAGGTACCAGCCATCTGTGAGCTTGCTCCAGGCGGTGATCGCTCCCTGTGCCAGCGTCTTGCTTTTGTCCGGTACGATCAAGTCCGGATCGATTTCCATTTTGGTGCCGAGACCGTCGCAGGTCGGGCAAGCGCCATACGGCGAGTTGAAAGAAAACATGCGCGGCGTCAGTTCCTCGTAGGAAATGCCGCAATCGTGACAGGCAAAATTTTCGCTGAACAGAATCTCTTGTTCGCCGGCGATATCGATCAGGATGATGCCGGAAGCCAGATGCAGAGCGGTCTCGACCGAATCGGTCAAGCGAGTTTTGATAGTCGGCTTGACCACCAAACGGTCGACTATGATTTCTATATTGTGCTTTTTATTTTTGTCGAGGACGATATCCGATTCCAGCTCGTATGTCTCACCATCGACCCGCACGCGGACATAGCCGTCGCGTTTCGCTTCGGCGAACACTTCTTTGTATTCGCCTTTGCGGCCGCGCACAATGGGCGCCAAAAGCGCAATGCGTGCGCCCTCCGGAATCTCCATGATGGCGTCGACAATTTGCTGCACGGTTTGGCGTTCGATTTTTTTGCCGCAATTGTAACAATATGGTACGCCAATGCGGCTGAATAAAAGACGCAGATAATCGTAAATCTCGGTCACTGTTCCGACCGTGGAACGCGGATTACGGCCAGCGGACTTTTGTTCGATGGAGATCGCCGGCGACAATCCTTCGATATAATCGACATCCGGCTTTTCCATGAGGCCGAGGAATTGCCGGGCATACGCGGACAGCGACTCAACGTAGCGTCGTTGACCTTCAGCGTAAATCGTATCGAACGCCAGCGACGACTTGCCCGATCCTGATAGGCCAGTGATGACAACCAGTTGGTCGCGCGGTATTTCGATATCGATGTTTTTGAGATTATGCTCACGCGCGCCCTTGATGATGATTTTGTTTTGACCCTGCATAGCGATATTTCCACTTACGTTTGCTGCGTCCGACAGCGAGGCGGACGAAAAATCAACTGACTGAATATAAATTATTTCCCCCAAATGTAATATGAAAATTAGAAAAAGCGATAGGATTATTTTACAATCGCTCAACCTGTAATTTCCTGTTGTGATTTTAATTATTATTTGCAAGATTCCCTTCTCGATGGACGACGCATCTTATTTGCCGACAGCGTGACTCTCGCGCAGGCAGGGTCGTACAGTATCAAGTGTGATTTCATGAAATCAGGGAGTAGATATGAACACTTTTGCTCAGGAAGTTGTGGCTCGGGTGCGAGCCAAAGATCCGGGACAGCCGGAATTTTTGCAAGCCGTTGCAGAGGTCGCTGATTCGATTTCTCTCGTTGTCGAACGCCATCCGGAATATCGCAGCGCAAAAATATTCGAGCGCATCATCGAACCGGAACGCATCATCCTGTTTCGTGTGCCATGGATGGATGAATTGGGTGATATTCACATCAATCGCGGCTTTCGAATAGAGATGAACAGCGCCATTGGCCCGTACAAAGGCGGTTTGCGATTTCATCCATCGGTCAATCTGAGTATTTTAAAGTTTCTGGCGTTCGAACAGGTTTTCAAGAACAGCCTCACCTCGCTGCCCATCGGCGGCGGCAAGGGCGGGTCGGATTTTGATCCAAAGGGCAAAAGCGACAACGAAGTCATGCGGTTTTGCCAGAGTTTCATGAACGAGCTGTTCCGCCACATCGGGCCAAACACCGATGTGCCGGCCGGCGATATCGGCGTTGGCGGCCGCGAGATCGGCTATCTGTTCGGCCAGTACAAACGGCTGCGCAATGAATTCACCGGCGTTCTCACCGGCAAAGGCCTCAACTGGGGTGGCTCACTCATTCGCCCGGAAGCGACGGGCTATGGCGCCGTCTATATGGCGGCCGAGATGCTGGCCAGCCGTCATGAAAGCCTGGAGGGAAAGACCTGTCTTGTCTCCGGCTCAGGAAACGTCGCACAATATACGACTGAAAAGATATTGCAGCTGGGTGGCAAAGTGGTGACCCTGTCCGATTCGAATGGCTTTATTTATGATGAACAGGGGATCGACCGTCAAAAGCTGGACTTTGTCATGGATTTGAAAAACGTTCGGCGCGGGCGCATTCGCGATTATGCCGATGCGTATCCGAACGCCCAGTACACGCCATTCGACGGCTCGGCGCAGTCAAATCCGCTGTGGGACATCAAAGCCGACTGCGCCTTCCCCAGCGCCACGCAGAATGAGATCAATGAAAAAGATGCCGACAATCTATTGAAAAACGGCGTTTATTGCATCAGCGAGGGCGCCAATATGCCAACGGTCAGCGAGGGCGTCAAGACATTTGTCGATGCCGGCATTCTGTTTTGCCCCGGCAAAGCCGCCAATGCCGGCGGCGTGGCCGTGTCCGGACTTGAAATGGCGCAAAACAGCATGCGCCTGCCATGGACGCGCGCAGAAGTGGATGATCGTCTGCGTCTGATCATGAACAATATTCATCAGACCTGCGTTGAGGTGGCTGAGCGATTTGGCACGCCTGGCAATTATGTCAACGGCGCCAATATCGGCGGTTTTCTCAGAGTGGCTGATGCGATGCTCGATCAGGGTCTGGTCTAGGCAAGGGACACAGCGTGACTAGTCACATCGAAAAAGCCCTGCCGTACGCTGACCCCTTGTGGGTGGAGCATGGCTATGGCACTCGTTTTCAGGGATTTCAGAATCTCATGCGCCTGCGCATACGCGATATCCTTCTTGTCTCCAGCCTCTACGATCTGTACGTCTTTGAAGAGGATGGCCGCCTGTATGAGCTCATTCGCGATAAATATCAAGACCTGAATCTCAGTCATGCTCCCGAACTCACCCGAGTATCCAGCGGCGAAGAAGCCATCGCATTGATCCAGGAAGAGCAGCGATTTGATCTCTTGATCACCACGCTGCATATTGAAGACATGAGTGTACCGACGTTTGCTAAACGCGTGCGCGAGGCCGGCATAACCATACCCATCGTGCTGCTGGCATTTGATAATCGCGAGCTCGCCGACCTGCTCACCCAGGGCGCGGACATCTTTGATGAGGTTTTCATTTGGAACGGAAATTATCGGCTGCTGCTGGCGATCGTCAAACACCTCGAAGACAAAATGAACGTCGAGCACGACACCAACCTGGTCGGCGTACAATCCATCATCGTGGTCGAAGATAACGTGCGTTTTTACTCCTACTTTTTACCCATCATCTATGTGGAAGTCCTGCGGCAATCTCAGCGACTGATCTCCGAAGGAATCAACCTGTCGCACAAACAGCTGCGTCAGCGCGCCCGTCCCAAGATACTTTTCTGCAAGTGTTTTGAAGAAGCATGGGCCTATTACCAGAAATACGCGGAAAATATCCTCGGCATCATCTCCGATATCAACTTTCCGCGGCACGGCAGAGCCGATCCCGAAGCCGGTTTGGAGCTGGCGCGGCGAGTGCACCTGGAACATCCGGATATTCCGATCCTCTTTCATTCGTCGCAGGAAAAGAATGCACAGCTGGCCAAAAAATACGATGCCAGTTTTGTGCTCAAAACATCGCCGACGCTCTTGCAGGATTTTCGTAGTTTTCTCATCGACAAACTCTCGTTTGGCGATTTCATCTTTCGCACGCCAGAGGGACGGCAGGTCGGTCGCGCCTCTGATCTGCTCACCCTCGAAAAAGTGCTGCACGATGTGCCCGAGGAGAGCATTGTCTATCATGCCGAACGCAATCATTTCTCCAACTGGCTCAAAGCTCGCACAGAGTTTTGGCTGGCCCACAAGCTGCGTCCGCGCAAGATATCCGATTATTCTTCAGTCGAAGAGACAAGGCAATCGTTGATCAAAGAACTGCGCGACTATCGAAAGCTTCGGCAGCGCGGCATCATCACTGAATTTGATAAAGAGTCATTTGATCCCTACAGTAGCATTTCTCGCATTGGAGGCGGTTCCCTGGGCGGAAAGGCGCGGGGCCTGTCGTTTGTCAATATTTTAATAAACAATTATAATGTTCAGGACCGTTTTGAAAATGTCCGAATATATATTCCGCCGGCGATCGTCATTGCGACCAATATCTTCGATGCTTTTATGGCTGAAAATGACCTGTTCGAATTCGCTCTGGAATGCGACGACGATCAGGAGATCATTGGACGATTTACCCAGGCGAAAAACTTTCCCAAGGACATACTGGGGGAACTGGCCTCGTTCCTGGATCTGGTTGATGCGCCGCTGGCCGTCCGATCTTCAAGCCTGCTGGAGGACTCGCACAATCAACCATTTGCTGGTGTCTATGATACCCTCATGTTGCCGAATACCCATCCGGATGCCTTGATCAGACTACGCGATCTGCTGCAGGCGATCAAACGCGTTTTCGCCTCAACCTATCTCAAAGCGGCAAAGGATTATATCAAGGCGACATCCTATCGCCTGCAGGATGAAAAGATGGCGGTGATTGTACAGAAAATGATCGGCGCATCGTTTGGCGAGCGCTTTTATCCCGATTTTTCCGGCGTCGCGCGTTCGTATAATTTCTATCCTGTGCATCCGCAAAAGGCAGCCGACGGCATTGTGTCGGCCGCACTCGGCCTGGGCAAGATGGTCGTCGAGGGTGGTTCATCCGTCCGATTTTGTCCCAAATATCCCGGACACCTCAATCTGACGAACGACCTCAAGACGACGTTGCAGCATGCGCAGACAGCTTTTTACGCGCTGCCATTGTCCTCTTCGCCGGAGACAGACGGATTGGAAAATCTGATCCGTGAATATCCGCTCAAAGAGGCTGAAAAGGACGGCACGTTGTCGTTGCTCGGCTCGACCTATTCGCCGGAGAACAATACGATTTACGACGGCATCTCGCGTTCCGGATCAAGACTGGTGACTTTTGCGCCATTGCTGAAGAGCAGGATTTTCCCGCTGGCGAACATCCTGGAGCTGGTATTGGATATGGGAAGTTGGGGTATGGGCACGCCCGTCGAGATCGAGTTCGCCGTCAATTTACACACTCCTCCCGGCCAGCCAAAAGAGTTCGGCATGCTGCAGATGCGCCCGGTGGTGTTGAATCGCGAGCTGGAATTGCTCAGGATTGAACAGTTCAGCAAGAACGAATTGATCTGCAAGAGTGTGCAGGTGCTTGGCAACGGCGTCTTGCGAAATATTTACGATATCGTCCTGGTCGATAGAGACCATTTTGATCGCTCGAAGAGTCGCGACGTGGTCGCCGATATCAGCGCTTTCAATGCCGCCCTGGTGGAAGAGAAGCGGCCCTATGTGCTCATCTGCGTTGGACGATTGGGTTCGCTCGATCCGTGGCTGGGCATCCCGGTCACTTGGGACCAAATCGCCGGCGCGCGCGCCATCGTCGAAGCGAACTTTCGTGATTTTTACGTGACGCCGTCGCAGGGTTCGCATTTTTTTCAAAATTTGAATTCATTCATGGTGGGATATTTTACAGTTCATGCTGAGCATCAAGACAATTACATCAACTGGGATTGGCTGCTGAGTCAGGCGCCGGTCGAGAAAACGCCCCATGTGCGACATCTGCGCTTCGACCACCCGCTGGTCGTCAAAATGGATGGCCACGAAAGCAAGGGCATCATTTTAAAACCCGAGGCCGATTTTGGACAGCCATGATAAAATTCCGGAGACCTGCCCGCATTGCGGCAGAAAGTTGACTCCGTGGGAGCAAGTGCTGCTGAGCGTCGATCGCGCTCTCATGTGCAAGGGGTGCTGGTATCGAATATTGCTTGATAGCAGCGATATTCCGCGCACAAAGCCTCCGGCCCATCATACGTTCAAAAAAGGCGATGAGAAATGAAATCGTACAATTCGTTTCAGGTGGCGCAACAGCAGGTGCGAAAGGCGGCCGCCATCCTCGATCTGGGTCTGTCAACAATCGACCTCCTCTCCTGGCCGCAACGCGAATTTTCCTTCACCCTGCCGGTCAGAATGGATGACGGCAGCGCAAGGGTGTTCCAGGCCTACCGCATTCAGTTCAATACTGCGCGCGGGCCGGCCAAGGGCGGCATTCGTTTTCATCAGGACGAGACGGTCGACACGATTCGAGCTTTGGCGTGCTGGATGGCATTGAAGACCGCTGTTGTCGATCTGCCTCTCGGCGGCGGCAAGGGCGGCGTAATCTGCGATCCCCGCTCTCTTTCGGAACGCGAGCTGGAACGGCTCTCCCGCGCGTATATTCGCGCTTGCGCCCCTTACATCGGCATCGGTAAAGACATTCCCGCCCCTGACGTCTACACCAATCCGCAAATAATGGCCTGGATGATGGACGAGTATGAGACAATCGCGCAACGACATCATCCCGGCGTGCTCACCGACAAGCCGATGCAAATCGGCGGCACCGAAGGGCGGCGCGACGCAACGGCGCGCGGCGGCGTCATCGCCGTTCGCGAGGCGTGTAACGCCCTGCAGGTCGATCCGGAGACGTTCGCCATTCAAGGATTCGGCAATGCGGGACAACGGGCCGCGCTTTTGCACCAGGAATTGCTGGGCTGCGGCAAGCTCGTGGGCGCGTGTGATTCAAAGGGCGGGCTCTATAATCCGGCGGGCATTGATGTGAAGGACCTGGTGACATACAAGTTGACCACCGGCTCGGTTGTCAATTTTCCCGGCGCCAGGGCTGTACCCCGCGACAGCATCCTCGAGCTGGATGTCGATATTCTCTATCCGGCGGCACTGGAAAACTCGATCTCTCAATTGAATGCAAAAAATATCAAGGCCAGGATCATATGCGAGCTGGCGAATGGACCGACGACGCCGGACGCCGATCTTTTACTGGATAAAAAGGGCATACATGTCATTCCCGACATACTTGCCAGCGCTGGTGGCGTCACCGTCTCCTATTTTGAAATGGTGCAAGATGGCACCCTCGACTTTTGGGAGGAACACGTCGTGCACGAACGCCTGGATAAAAAGCTCACCAAAGCGTATCGCACGGTGCAGGAGGCCATCCGGGAGAAAAAAGTACACCCGCGACTCGCTGCAACGATCGTTGGCGTTGCGCGGATAGCCGAGGCGTGCGAGTTGCGGGGGTGGGTGTAATTGTGCTTGAAACTGCTGGCAGATACTGCTCAAGACGCCACATGTAAGCTTGATGCGACCTCTAGCCGCAGCCAAAAAGGGAACACGAATTTTCACGAATGATAGACGAATGAACACGAATTGGAAAATAAAGTTCGTGGAAATTCGTGAAAAATTTGTGGAAATTCGTGTTTAGTCTTCTCATCTGCTGCCCATCTCTCAAGCGCGCCGTTCATCTTCACCTTCCTCAAGAAGAATATCCCGGTCTACAACCTGTCCTGGCCGCACGTGTACGCCGGGCCAGATCTTGCGTCCCGGATAAATCACCGTGTGGATGCCGGTCTGCGCGCCATCAGCGATGATCGCGCCCATCTTTTCCCGTTTGGTGTCGACGAGAGCGCCCTTGATCATTGATTTTATTCTGTCATTGTCAAAACGACGATTGGCCGTCATCGTGCCCGCGCCGATGCTGCAATTTTCCCCAATGATCGAATCGCCAATGTAAGAGAGGTGCTGAATGTGTGCATTCGGCAAAATGATCGAGTTTTTTATCTCAACGCTATGGCCAATGATGCTGTTATCGCCTATGGACGTGCATGCGCGCAGGTAACAGTTGGGGCCGATCACGCAGTTTTCACCAATGGCGACCGGGCCTTCGATGTAGGCGCCGGACTTTATAACCGTGCCTCGACCGATCGATACGACATTTTTGAGTATTGCGCCGTTTTCAATCTGTCCTGCCTGCTCCGGCTGCAGGTCGCGCATCAGGAATTCCTGATGACTCAATAGATCCCACGCGTAACCCGTGGGCAGCCAAAAGCCTTCGATGGAAAGAGCATAAAAGTCACGGCGCTGCGCCATGCTGTTGACTGCAGACGTGATTTCGATCTCGCCCCGTTCGCTGACGGGCGTTCGCTCCAGTTCGTCGAAAAAATCCGGCTGCAGCACGTAGCAGCCGATATTTGCCAGATCGCCAATGAATTTTTGCGGCTTTTCGACCAGGCTCACAATTCGGTTTGCATCATCGATCTTGAAAACGCCATACAGCTCCGGATTCCCCACCCGCTTTACCAGGGCTGCATAGTCGTAACGAATCAGCCGCTGCAGATCGGCGCGCGCGAACAGATCGTCGCCATTCATGACGACAAATTTGTCTCTGATGTGCGGTTTGGCTTGCAGAGCAGCATGGCCGGTGCCGAGCTGTTGCTTTTGTTCCTGATAGATGATGCGCATCCCGCGGTATTGGCCGCCGAGTGTTGCTTCGATCATCTCTTTGCGATAGCCGGTGATGAGAATGACCGTTTCAAACAGGTCGACCAGTTGATCCAGGCTGTGCTGAATGAGAGGGCGATTTATGACGGGCAATAAGGGTTTGGGACGCGTGAGCGTCAGCGGAGCGGTGCGCGTACTCTGGCCCGCGACCATTAACACTGCTTGCATAGATGTCTCCATTTTGATCGAGTACAAATTAAGCAACTTTATCTCGCGGTTCAAGCTTAATTACGGTCGCTCTGCCGATTTGAAGAATAAAAACAGCATCTGCGTCGGTGTGCGCTGATTCGGGCGTTCTTTGGTTTGGCGACAGGATTGCGTGCAGAGGAGATTTTATGGCTCGATACGATCTTTTACTTGCATTTTTATCCAGGTTGTGATATACTTTATGCAATTAACGATGATCTGATCAATGAGGAGAGTAAGGATGAAGCGCAGAGAGTTTATCCACAAGACCGCCTTTGCCAGCGCCCTCATGGCAGCCGGCAGTCATTTTGCCGTCGCAACTGAGGATCAATTGCCGCTGCAAGGGAAAAAGTCACTTTTTGTCTGGGGCGGCTGGAGTGGACATGATCCGGATAAAACGCGGGACATTTTTGTGCCGTGGATGCGGCAAATGGGCGCTGAGGTGACGGTTGCAGACAGCCTGGCGATTTATACCGATGCGACGCTCATGAACTCGCTCGACTTTATTGTACAGATTTGGACGATGGGGAAAATAAGCGGAGAGCAAGAGAGGGCCTTGCTCACTGCCGTGAAAGAGCACGGCATTGGCCTGGCCGGTTGGCATGGTGGGTTGTGCGACTCTTTTCGCGACAACACGGAATATCAGTTCATGACCGGCGGCCAATGGGTGGCGCATCCGGGAGGCGTCATCGATTATGATGTGAATGTTGTCGATCACGACGATCCGGTCACCGCCGGGCTCGCAGATTTTCATATGAAGAGCGAGCAGTATTATATGCACGTTGATCCCAATGTCAAAGTGCTGGCCACGACGACATTCAATGGCGAACACGCCGCCTGGATCGACGGCAGCGTGATGCCCGTGGCCTGGAAAAAATATTATGGCAAGGGACGAGTCTTCTATTCATCGCTGGGTCATGTGGCGCCCGATTTCGATGTGCCGGAGGCGCTGACGATCATGGAGCGCGGTATTCTCTGGGCGGCAGAGAGCAAATATGCGCCGTTTGAACAATGGCTGCAGCCGGTCTATGCCAATCATGGCAAAAGGTTCTAGTCCCAGGACGGACGCGGCTTTTCAATGATTTGAAAGAGACGACCGTCACCGGCTTTGAAGAGAATATCGGCATCCTTGTAAAGCTCGTCTTCCCATTCAATGACCAGCGGCGGCAGGTAATTTTTCGGCACCTCGACGAGTGCCTGGACGTTCTCCGAAAAATGAACCTGCGCGAGCTTGCCATAAAAGAAATCGGTGTTGACGAACATGACATATTTTTGCCCTACATCATCTTCGAAAAAGCCGGTGAGGATGGAGGGCGAGTTGATTTTGATGATCGGCAGGCCTGGTTTGAATGGTTGACCACCAGGCGGGACCGGATGGCTGAAATAGATGCCGGTAGATTTGAGCCTCATCAGCACCGGGCTGAGCTGCTCAAGTTCAGAATTAATCATCCGTACAAAACTATAGGCCTGTGTTTTGTCTCCTTCATGGCTCAATATCGCGTCGCCGTATTCGTGGATATTGTCTTTCGGAGGACGAAAAGAGTAATACTGAACTCCCTTGGCGCCGTAAGCCAGTCCGGCAAACAGCTGAAGACGGACGTGCGAGTGCGCCACCTCAGGATGATTGTCGAATGCAACGAGCAGTGCAAACGCCCAGAAGGGACTGTCGTTGTCCAATGACATCTGCCGCGCGTGCGCCAGATTGGTGAAAAATTCCGGTCGCAATTTATCCTTGAGGATGCCATAATGTTCGATGCTCAGAAACGCGGGTCGTAATTTTTGCATCAAGAGGGATAGATAATCTCTATAGACAATGGTGTCGAGCGCGGCTGGTGTTGCATACTCGGGGTTGGCCTGAACGAAAAAGGGATGGGAGGGATGTTTGCTGTGCAAATAGTCGATCAAGGTTGAAATCGAGGCGAAATCTTTTAATCCGGGCTTGTCTGCTAAAAAATAGCCTAAAAATGAAGGGTGAGAATGATAAAGAGTCGTCAGACTGTCAATCGTGACGAGTGAACTGTCCTGACGAGCTGCGAATCGATTTAGCGCGCTGTCCGTCACATAGAGTCTCAGGCCGATTGAATCGGCAAACGAGAGCGCTTTGCTGTTGATGGCGTTTTCCTGAAAATCGACGAGGCATTGATTGAATCCGGCTTGACGAATCGTCCAGAAATCGAGAGCGTTGACATTTTGAACTGCAGGCCCATACCAGACCATGATGGGCATCTGCTGTTCGGCCGTTTCAGTTTTGCATTTTATGAAAATTGATGCAGAGATGATCAAAAAGATGCGACAGCAATGGCAAAACCTCTTCACATTCCTCTCTCCATAGATGTGCTGACTTAAAATATCAGTTCGCAGATGCAAAGTCAAGACAAACTTTATCAATTGAGCGTCTTTTGCGATGAATGACCACCAGTCCACACATGACCACTCCCTGCAATTTGTTGTGCCGAGCGACAAGAAGAAAGAGCGGCTTGATCTTTTCTTGACCCATCAGTTGCCATCTGTGACGCGCGCCAGATTGAAAAGACTGGTCGATGAGGATCAGGTGCTCGTCAACGGCGTGCCCACAAAAGCCGGTCATTCCGTACGCCCTGGAGAGGTGATCGATATTTTTTTCCCGGCGTACGAAAGTACCGACCTGGAGCCGGAAGAAATACCGCTGAATATCATCTATGAAGATGAATATCTGCTCGTCGTCAACAAGCCCGCGGGACTGGTTGTACACCCGGCTTTTGGGAATATGAGCGGCACGCTCGTGAATGCACTGCTGGCCCACTGCCGTTCACTGTCCGATGTCGGCGGGCCCAAAAGGCCGGGGCTGGTGCATCGCCTGGATAAGGATACATCCGGTCTGCTCGTGGTCGCGAAAGATGATGTGACCCATGTCGCGCTCGCCGAACAACTGTCCCGGCGTAAAATTGAACGTGAGTATCGAGCTGTTGTCTGGGGACACTTGCGGCAAAAATCAGGACGCATCGAGGCGGCGTTGGCGCGAAATCCAAAGGATCGCACCAAAATGCACGTCGACCAGCGCGGAAAATGCGCTGTGACGAATTATGAGGTGCTGGAAGAGATGACGTGCACCAGCTATCTCAAGCTCAATCTTGAGACCGGTCGCACACATCAAATTCGCGTCCATATGATGTCTCTTGGTCACCCTGTCTTTTCCGACGCCGCTTATGGCGGACGAGGGAAGCAGCTCGCGGCTTTGCGCCCTGCGCATGCAAAGCTCATGCAACGATTGCTCAAAAAATTCACCCGGCAGATGCTGCACGCCCGCCTTTTATCCTTCCGACATCCCACGACCGGTGAGGTCCTGGCATTTGAAGCTCCTATTCCGCAAGATATGCAAGAGCTCATTCAGATCCTCAGAAACCAAGTGTAAATTGTACACACTGTAGTAATTTTACCCTGGGTCTTTTTCCCACACGGCAGGATGCAAACCGCAGAACATCTCGATGCATTAAATTGTTTATATTGAGCTTATGATGTTTTGATCTCCGCACTGCACACCTTCCTGGTTTTGGCACAGCCATTGCCAATGATGCAGGCGTAGGGAGTGGCAATTTTAAGAATTGAGGATATCATGGAAATGGTGAATACAAAAAAGATGCTGTTCTGGCTGTGGGTGACGCTCGCTTTGGTCATCCTTTTCACCCTTTTGCTGGCCAATAGTGGGTATGCGTGCGACGAGGATTTCTACGATGGGCTGACCGCAAGGGAGAGGAGCGTTGCTGTCAAGATGGAACGCAAGTATTTGGGCAGCGATGAGTCGTACATTCTGCGTTTCCGTGGTGATGCGGAGATTGAAGAGGACGAACTGATCAAGAGCGACATCGTCCTTCTGGACGGGACGCTTTTCGTCGCCGGCGAAGTGGATGGCACTGTTCTGGTCATCTTTGGTGACGTGGAGCTCGGACCTACGGCGCATGTGCGGGGTGATGTGGTGAGCGTCAACGGAAAAGTATGGACAGAGGATGAGGCCAGGGTATACGGCGATGTCGTCGTCACAAATGTCCCTGTTGAAGAGGAGGATGATTCCATCAGCAGGCGATCGGACGAGAATCGCGGCAGAGAAGAGATGCAGCATCGTTGGCCGGATGACAATGATGAGGTCGTCTGGGCCGACTATACGCGCGTCGATGGATTGACTCTGGGAGTGCAATTTCCCCGCCCCGGGTGGTGGGCAAATAATGACCATCACTTTGCTTTCATCGGCAAGGCGGGTTATTCTTTTGCCAGCAAAAAATGGCAATACCAGGCAGGTCTCGAGCGCTGGACAGCGGGCGACTTTCGCTTCTCCCTTGGCGCCGAGTTCCACGACTGGACCGACACGCAGGACAGATGGATCATCTGCGATCAGGAGAACGGTCTGGCCGCCTTTGTCCTGAAAGAGGATTTTCGCGACTATTATCACCGGAGCGGCTGGAGCGTGTGGGCGAGTCAGAATTTCAGCAGGAGCACAAAGTTTACTGCGACCTATAATTATGATGATTTTCAAAACGTGCAAAAAGTGACAAATTGGTCGGTGTTCGGCAAAGGCAAGCAATTCCGCGACAATCCATGGGCATTGCCTTCTGCCTTTGTCCATGCCAACGGATTCGACGCCCCGTTGACCGTTAAAAGCGTTTCCGGCACCTTTGCAATCGATTCCCGCAACAGCCGCACGCGACCGACGAGCGGCTGGCACATAACCGCCTTTGGCGAATACGCCGGCGAAGAGTTTGATAACCTCTATCAGTTTGAGCGATATATCGTCAATATCGCGAACTATTTTCCGTTGAGCTGGGACGAACACATCTCCTTTCGAATTCGGGCGGCATCGTCGCGAGGAATTTTGCCGCCCATGTATTGGTACGATTTGGGCGGCATCTCGACCCTGCGAGGGATCCGACACAAAGAGATGACGGGCGATCGCATGGTGCTCGGCAATGTCGAATACCATCTGCACGCCAGTGATGGTAACTTTCTTGGCGTTGATATCATACTCTTTGTCGATTCCGGCCTGGCCTGGTTTGCCGACGAGAATATGCCCGTCATTGCCAACAGCTATCCTGTCGATCAAGATATGCAAAAAACGGCAAATGACCGGCGACCGCAGGATTCCTTCGAAAATCTCACCTGGTCGGATCTGCGGACAAATGCGGGCATCGCCCTGGCCAGCCCGGACGGTGACTTTCGCGTCGATTTTGCCAAACGTCTCGATGTCGGCGGTCAGGATATCATCATCACCTTTCGGCTGTGCAAACCGTTCTAAGGTTTCGAAAAATTTTGACGTAAACGGTCAGCTACTGGTAAGGAAGATAAAACATCAACACCAAATCACAAAAACGCAAAGCGTCACCAAGAAAAACTCTTCTAGTTTTGGAGTCTTTGTATCTGTGCGTTTGAAAAAGCTTATTCAGCTGCAATGATAAAAAGTTAGAATTGAAATGAAATTTGCTTTAAAAAAAGCTGCCAAGAATCCAGGTTTGTGTTTTTCTTCGTGTGCCTTGGTGTTTTTGTGGTTTTGTGGTAAGAGGTCAGTTTCTGGTAAAGACACAAAAGATCAATTTGGTGAGACCTTTGGCCGCAACCAAAAATATCCAAACCACCGAGG
>RQOI01000452.1 GCA_003854995.1 Candidatus Zhuqueibacterota bacterium | reverse complement strand
GTCAAGGCATCTGCGTCATCAAGTTGTTGGAAAGAGGCATCAATATTTGAGCACAAATTGATCAACAACGAAAGATGATGCGTTTTAAGCCAGTTTCTAACGACCTCATCTATTGTCTTACTATTCGCCATAAATTACTTTTAAAAGCGCTCACAATGAGAAAACGGTCAGCGCATTTCCAGCTTGTCCGCGCCATCGGTCAGCCACGCCAGGGAAAATCGCACAAAGACATTCTCCTTATAGTCATCTTTCTCAAACAGCAGCCCAATGTCGCCGTTCTGCAGCACGGTCAATGACGAGTAAGCGGATGCGCCGGCATAGATGGTTTTGCCTGCGCTCCACGTCGCGCCTTCATCATAGCTGATGCGCACGGTCATGTTCTCGCGATTCGTTGCACTTTTGGCGTTGGAGAAAAGCAGCCGGTTCTTCGCAAAGCCGTCGGCTATCGCCGTATAGCGAATGAGGCTGGCATTGCAGCCGGGATCGATGAGCGTCGATTCCGCTCGGCACGCCCACTTCTTGCCGCCATCGGGCGACAGATGCACGGCGCGCAGGCCGCTGCCGTTCACCCGGCTGTTTATCATCCAGCGGCCGTCGGCCAGCTCCATCACCTTCGATTCATCAGCCGGCTCGATGGGCGGCTCGAGCAGGAACCACGAGTTGCCCAGATCGCAGCTGCCGAACAGATGCAGACCATTTTGCAGGTTCACCAGCGTGTGCAACAACAGGCCTGAACGGGTCTGCACGCCGCGTCCCGAGGTGATGAATTTAAAATCGTTTCGCCATTCAGGCCGGGTGATCTGCGAGGTGATATCCTGGGCTTGACTCCAGGAAAGGCCATTATCCGAACTTTTGATGACATGCAGATAGTAGGCGCCCGGCTCTTTGCGCAGGTCCATGAAATTATAGAACAAAAAGATCGTGCCAGCGATCCGGTCCACGATCATCGAAGCATCCGACGCCGACATGCCGACGGGATAATTGACGATGCTCACCATCTCGGACCAGGTCACGCCATCATCGCAGCTGCGACGCATGACAATATTGATATCATCATTGCGATGCAGATCGAGACAAGACGGCACACGCTCATCCATGACCGCGAGGAGATCGCCGTTCACCGCCGTGATCAGGGAAGGGATACGATAGCACGCGACGCCCGCGCGCATCGTCGAATTGAACAAATCCTGATACGTTGTGACGCCCGCAGCAATCTGCGGTTGTTCCGCATGCACATGCCACACTGACACGAGAAGAAAAAGAGCTGTTTTCTTTATCATAAACTACCCTGTCATATCTGAATCTATACGACAAATCTGCAACATCTTGTTGTTTTAGCCAAATTTTAAAGCCAACCGCAAAGATACTATGTTAAAGAACAGACAATAACAAAGTAGTTTCGTATGACAAAAAAATAGTATGCATTCAACGCAAAGACGCAAAGCTCGCAGAGAACACGCAGAGAAGAACTGATATTAACTTGTCTCACTCATCCGCATTCCTCCAAAAACGCTGCGGAACTTTGCGTTCTCGGCGTCTCTGCGTTGAAATGATGCGAATGAAAAAATGAAATTCAATCTTTTCAATTGTTTTGAATAAAAAATTATTAACAAGATACGAGGACGCCGAGATTCGCAGAGATATTGCCCGATTTTACTTCTTTTCCTCTGTGATTCTACTCGGTGCCCTCTGTGGTTTAGATGTTTTTGGTTGCGGCCAAAGGCCGCGCCAAGCAAATCCGTGGCTCCACTCAATCCCCCGCATGGCCCTCAAACCGCTCCAGCGTATAACCGCTTGGCGTGACATATACCTCAAAATAGTCGCCGAAAAAAGGATGCGCTGCAACAAAGTTTTTGTGCGCCGACTTTATGAACGGCATTTTAACAGCGATATTGTAAAGACCCTCCCAGAATGCGTCCTCTTCTTCTTCGACCAGCGGATAGGCGGTGAGCTTTTGGGTCATCTCGTCCTCTGCATCGACATAGCGGCCTTGCAGTCGAGTCAGACGATACATGCTCTTCAGACCGAGAATGTTCATATAACTCTGCCACTCGAGGATATCGCCGCCAATACTCCAATCGTCGCCGCGAACAATAAAGGATTGCGGTGTCTGCTGCTTTTTATTGACAAAGGGCGTCAGCACGACTTCAAAGGCTTTCGGCCCAAAGCCGTTTGTCGGATAACATTCGACAACGGCGACCAGATCGTGCGAGGTGAACGAGGTGTAAAATCGCACGACCGAGAAAATGAGCACAACAATGACGATGAGGAGAAGGATGAAGAGGGTGGAAAAGAGTCCCATGCCCTTTTTTGCCGGTCTTTTTTCAGCGCCCGATGCGATGATTTTTTTACTCCGACTCCAGGCAGCGGAAAAAAGCGAGATGAGCATATAAAGGACGACGAACAATCCGAGCAGGATTGCCCAGGTATCCCAATTCGCCAGTTTGTCCAACATGATAACCTCTTTTAAGAATATGCCCAGCATTCAAGTTGTCAACAGGAGGACAGATATTTTTTGGAGCCAGAACAGGCGCGCGGTACAGACTCACAGCGCCATAGCGATAAAGCGCTCTCGATCATAAGCCATGGCGCCAAAGACGCCGAGGGCGCCATTGATGTGCGAAATAGGTTCCCGGTCAGAGCGACTTCGCAGATAATCATAATAATTTTGATCGAGAGAAGCGACCGTCACTGTATATCTATCGGGTCCGGCGAACAGAAACGAGTAGAGGTCCTCCTGATCGGACGCAGAGAACATTGAGACTTGAAAGCCATCGAAATTCTCATCAATGGCAATTTCGTATCGATGGGCAAAACGAGCTTTTTCCCACGTGACCGTCAAGGGTTGATACGCTGCGACGGACTGACCGGCAGCCGGACTGAGAATCTTTGGTCTATCCGGCATGATGCACTCTGCGGTTATTTTGTGTCCATTCGTCAAAGTGATATCCAATTTGTAAAGCTCGCCGGGGAGCAGCTGCAACTCATCAGCATTATCCAGATAAACGTTGTCAAAAAGGTATTCAAACTGAACTCTTTTATCCTTGCTCTCGACAAAAACCAACGCATCCTTGATGGCTCGATCTTTCTGAGAAGGAGGCACTTTCTCAGTCACTTTATACGAGCGCTCGAGTCGGATGGCCTTTTGCTGCACATTTTCCTTTTCGGTGATCAGGAACAGACCAAAAACAACGACCTCAGAGTCATAGTCCAGATCAGGCGCCATCGCTTCATCATTGCAGGAGAGACAGGCGGCAATCATCAGCAGAATTAATATGTTGCAAAAGCACTTGACCATAATCAAAAATTGATCTCCATTCCGATGGTGGGCAAAATGGGAAACATGGGCACCGTGATAAATTTCGATGGATTGGTGTCGTGATCCCAGAAGTAGAGAAATATATTTTTACGATTATAAACGTTGATGATCTGCACATAGGGATAATTCTCCAGTCCCCACAGGCGCCATCGCTTGCGAAGACTCAAATCCATACGATGATATATCGGATAGCGCTGCGAATTTTTACTTCCCATGCGATTATAGATGTCATCGTCCACCTCATTCCGATGAAAATCCCAGGAGTATCGAACATACTTGCCCAGCACCGGCGTATAGGGCGTGCCGCTGCCACAGGTGAAGACAAAACCTAAATTCCAGCTGCGGCCGAGATCATGATTCAGCACCAGGTTCAGATTATGTCGCCGATCGTGTTTTGGATAAAAAGTCAAGGCATTGATATGGCGTTGTGTGCGACTGTATGTGTAGCCGATCCAGCCATTGAAGCGGCCGGTTGATTTTTTCAGCAAAATTTCGAAACCCGTCGCCTGGCCATCGCCGACAAAAAAATCATCAGTTGTATTGTTAAAATCGCTGTACTCGTTAATTTCGAGCAAGTTCGCCATGGTTTTATGATAAAATTCGCAGGTAAAGATCAAATCATATGGCAACCACCATTCAACTCCCCCGACGTAATGCACGGCATTGAGCGGCTGGTACTGTTCGGTCAGAGGAAACCACAAATCGATAAAGTTGAAATTCTGGTCGTCGCTGGCCGCAGTGGTCAAGAACTGGTGATACAGACCAAAAGATCCCTTGAGGGCAAAATTGTCATACAGCCGATATTTCAAGCCCAGCCGCGGAGAGAGCGTCGTATATTGACCGATGCTATAGTGCTCGAGCCGTGCGCCGAGGCGAACGGATAAGAGGTTTGAAAACTGCCACTGGTCCTGAGCATAGGCGGCAAAAAGAGCCGGGCTGGTCTCATAATCGAGCAGCTGATTACCGCTGATGCCGAACGCGTACTTGAAATCCAGCCACGACTGACTGACACCGAACTTTATGCCGTGTTCGGCGATGCCAAAATAGCTCAAGTCGGCTTTGATGCTCCGGTCCAGGATGCCATTCTCGACCTTGAGATTCACGGCGTTGGTGCTGATGATATCCAGATCCAGATTCAGCGCAAAGTTGCTGCGAGTGAGCAGCACTTCGGAATAGAGATTCGGATGAATGAGCCAACGCCACTTCAGCGCTGTCGTTCGATTGCCCCAGAGCCAATCAATTCCAACGGCAAGATCGTCCTCTTCATCATCGGACTCGAGATCATAGTCCAGTTTATCATCGCCATAAAAGCCGCTCAGGGTAAGGCGATGGTCATGACCGAGGTCGAAGTTGATCTTGCCCTGCAAGTCATAAAAAAAATAGGGAAAATCGTAGCGAGTGCCCTTGAAAATCTGATCGAAATAGGTTCTGCGCGCCGAGATGAGATAGGATCCGCGCGGGATCGGCCCCTGCAGCGTCGCCTTGGCGGACAACATGCTGATATTGACGCTGCCCGCAAATTCTTTTGCATTGCCTTCATTGTTCGTGATGCTCAAAACAGAGGATAATCGCCCGCCATATTCTGCCGGAAAACCGCCGGTCATGAATTCCACTTCCTTTATGGCGTCGGTGTTAAAGGTGCTGAACAAACCCAAAAGGTGGAACGGATTGTAAACCGAGACGCCATCGAGCAAAATGAGATTTTCGTCGGGACTGCCACCTCGAACATAGAGTTGACTGGAAAAGTCACTCCGAGTGACGACGCCGGGCAGGAGCTGCAGCGTGCGGAACACATCCGCCTCGGCGAGCATGGGCAACGTCGACAGCTGTCTCGCGGTCAATGTGCTGGTCGAAATCTCGACCTCGCGCTCAAAGCGAGCCCGCTCGGCGGTTTTGACGACACCTTCCAGCTCGACGACAGCCGGTTTGAGGGCGACATCCACTTTGACGACTTTATCGGTTGTCACCTGGACGCTCTGTTCGTGTCTTTCATAACCCATCATGGTGAAGACAAGAGTGTAATCCCCTGGCGCTACATGCTGGATGATGTAGTAACCGACATCATTTGTGGCAGCGCCCAAAACGGTGTTCTTGATCAACACATTGACCCAAGGCATGCTCTCGCCATTTTCGGAATCGCGCACAAAGCCACTGATGCTCGCTTCACTCTTGGCACTCTGCGCCATAGGCAAGATGAGCAGGATGTAAAATAGTCTTTTAATCAAAATAATAAATCGTCGTTATAGCCCTTGCCTTTTCTGATGATCGTGGGCTCGTCGCTGCTCAAATCAATCACAGTCGAGGGCTCCAGACCGCCAACGTCGCTGTCGAGGAAAAGCTCGACTTTGTGTTCGAACACCTCGGAGATGTCTTCCGGATCATTCAGATATGGGATGCCTTGCAGTGTGGCGCTCGTGCTGATGATAGGATGTCCGAATTCCTGCAGCAGGGTATAGCAAATCAGGTTGTCCGGCACGCGTATGCCGACGTTTTTGCGCTTTTCCACCAGAATCCTTGGCACTTCCCGTGTGGCCTGCAGAATAAATGTAAATGGCCCCGGCAGCAATCGGCGCATGATTTTATAAGCCGGCGTGGACACATGAGCATATTTGGCAATGTTTTTCAAGTCGGGACATATGAATGACAATCGTGACTTTTTTGTAAATCCTTTGATTTGATAGATACGCTCGACAGCCCTTTTATTGAACAAATCGCAGCCCAGTCCGTAGACAGTATCCGTCGGATAGATGATCAATCCGCCATCCCGAAGGATGTCGATCGCCTGCCTGATATGTCGCGGTTGCGGATTATCCGCGTATGTGTACAATCGGTCCATAAAATTGTGCTGTCGGATCGCGGTCGGTTTCAACGAACATGAAACATTAGCGTCATTCAGTCATTGTGCGTTCGCAATATCCTTATTCTTTCCATAAATTATAAAATAGAGGTTCAAACGGACTTTTGCAAGATGTAAATTATCAACGAGGTAAGAGGTC
>RQOI01000451.1 GCA_003854995.1 Candidatus Zhuqueibacterota bacterium | reverse complement strand
GACGAGGATGGCACATTCGATGCCTTCTGGTTGGCCGGATTCGACAACAAGCGCGCGGCGGTTGGCGTGCACGATGATCTCTGGGCGCGCGTCATCCTGTGGGACGACGGCGCCGTGATTGTGGCGCTCGCCTCGCTCGACGCCATCGGACTCTTTCACGATGATGTGATCACCGTGCGCGAGATGGTCGCCGAGCGGTTTCCGGAGATCGATCACGTCATCGTCACCGCCACACACTGTCACGAAGTGCCGGACCTGATGGGCATGTGGGGTGAGAGCTATTGCAAAAGTGGCGTCAATGAAGAATACTTGCATGACGTGCAGGAGAGGACCGTGGCAGCCATCGGCGCGGCGCTGGCCAACCGGCAGCCTGCGATCCTCAAGATGGCGATCATTGACTCGGTTGAAAAAGATCTGGTGGAGGACAGTCGGCCGCCATTCGTCTACGATGACGCCATCCGCATGCTGCGCGTCGACCATGCCGAAACCGGCGAGTTCCTCGGCATCCTGCTCAATTATGGCTGTCACCCCGAGACCCTGGGCAGCCGCAATCTGCTCATCACGTCCGATTATACCCACTACTGGCGCGACGGCATCGAGCGCGGCATTTTCTACGATGGCGAGTGCGTGCGCCCCGGCGTCGGCGGTCTGGCCATTTACGCGCAGGGCGCTGTCGGCGGCCTGATGACCGCCATGGGCAGCGAGACGCACGATCCCTGGCTGAACAGGACCTTCAGCGGACGCGAGAGAACGTTTGACAGGGCTCGCGCCCAGGGCTATCGACTGGCGGACAAGGTTCTGGCGAAAATCGCCAGCGACGACTGGCAGACCATCGAAGCGCCGACGATCTCGCTCAGAGCCAGGACATTCGATTTCAGGGTGCAGAACAAGCTGTTCAAGCTCGCCGCCATCCTCGGCGTCTTTGATCGCGGCTTTAGATGGCTCACCACCGTGCGCAGCGAAGTGAATCTGCTCACCATCGGTCCGGCCTGGTTTCTCACCATACCGGGCGAGGTGAATCCCGAGATCTTGAACGGCGGCATCGAGACGCCGGCCGGTCAAGATTTTGACGTCGATGCCGTCGAAGTCCCGCCGCTGCGCCAGCTCATGCGCGGCGACATCAATTTTGCCATCGGTCTGGCGAACGATGAAGTCGGCTACATCATGCCGAAATCGCACTGGGATGCAAAAGCGCCGTTCACCTATGGCAAGAAAAAGGCCATGTACGGCGAAGTGAACTCGCTGGGCCCGGACGCCGGGCCAACGTTGCACCAGCAGGTGCAGGCGCTGCTCGCAGAGCACTGATTTCGGCGGCTTGATTGGGAAAGGCGAGCTATTTTGGCGATATGAGCTCTCGCTGCAGCGATTTGCCCGGCGCCTGGAAGGTGCCAGGCAAAGGGATTGCGCGCCGCAATTATTTGCCCGGCACCTGGAAGGTGCCAGGCAAAGGGATTCATTTCATCAGCACCATCTTGACTGACTTGGCCAAGCCATCAGCAGAGAGGCGCGCGTAATAGATGCCGCTCGGCTGCATGACGCCAGCCCGATCCCGGCCATTCCAGAGGACGCGGTAGTGGCCGGCGTCCTGCCGGCTCTGTACAAGTTGCTGGACGAGACGGCCCGTCTGATCGTAGACCTCCAGGCTGACCTCGGCTGCCTTGTCTAAGCAGTAGCTTATTTCGGTCGACGGATTGAACGGATTGGGATAATTCTGTTCGAGCGCAAAGGTCAATGGGAGATTCGGCCGATCGGTGACAGCGCTTCCGCCCGTCACTTCGCGCAGGGTGACATTGTCGATGAATATTTCATCTGTGCCGTCAGGATTCGGATTCAGCAGGGCAAAATAGGTGTAATTGCCGGTGACGCGCGGCTCCGGATCTTCGGCTTCGATCAACCAGGCGTCGGGTTCATCCGACAGGTCGCCTTCCCAGACTTTGACTTTGTAAACGCTCTCGTACAGATACCATTTCACCCAATAATTGACATCCAGCTCAAAAGGATACTGCGCCATATTGGCGAGCCATTGGTAGCCATTTGGATCGAGCATGGCATATTCCACCTCCGGCACTTTGGCCAATCCGACATTTTTTTCCAGAGGACTGATGTAGACCAGGTACGATGGGGATTCCGTCGGATCAGAATCGATGTGGTCATCATCCTGTATCATGCGGGTGGAGGCGAGGAACCAAGAGGTGGTCAGATTCTTGAAATTCACCTGAAATGTGACCTCTTGATTTGGCTTGCTGAAATCATTCGCCAGCAGATCCTCTTTGGTCTTTTCGGTCGGATCGCCGTTTTCATCGATTTCGAGCGCCGGCACGCCGTTCGTCCCGGCAAGAACAGCGCCGATGACCGTGAAAGAGCCCTGCTTTAAATAGAGCTGGCTCTCGCGCTGTTCCACAACAGCGCCCACCAGGCCATCGGACTCACCATAGTAGAACCAACCGACCTCGAAGTGAGCGGCCAGGTCATCGTCTTCGAAAGTGTCACTCCACAACACCGCGCCCACTTCTTGCGCCAGGAGCGCACCGCAGCAGACAAACAGCAAGAGAGAAAAAAGAGCGATCAAATTCCTGTTCATGTTTTTGTCTCCCAATTTTATTTTTTCATCAACACCCGTTTTATGGTAGCAGTTGTTTCATCATAAAGACCTCCTTGATGAATTGAATAGTTTTGCATAGGCTTCCCATCAGCATGCCAGTAGAGGCGAGATTGATTTCGCCTCATTTCAGCAAGGTCATTTTGATCGTTTGCGTCTCATCCTTGCAGGACAATCTCGCGCAATAAATGCCGCTCGGTTGCGTCAGACCTGCGGAATTGGCGCCATCCCAGGCGACGCGGTGGCGTCCCGCTTTTTGCTCCTCGGCCACGAGCTGCCGGACCAGTCGACCGCTCTGATCATAGATCGCCAATCGAACGTCTCCCCCGGTCCTGAGATCGTAGGAAATATCTGTCCCAGCATTGAAGGGATTTGGGTGATTGGGATAGAGAGTGAAAGCCGCCGGCGTCAATGTGCTTTTTTCCTGCACAAGGGAAATTTTCTCCGCATCGCGCAGCGTCACATTATCGACATAGACCTCATCACCCGGCACAACGCCCAGGATCGCAAAGAGGGTCGAATTGCCCTCCACCCTGGGAGCGGGATCCACACCGACGAGATCCCAGGCTTCGGGCTCTGCCGCCAGATCGCCTTGCCACACTTTGAGCCTCATATCACCGCCATTGAGGTAGAGTTTGTAGGAATAGTAAACATCTATCTCGAACGTGAAATCCTTGAGCGGCGCAAAATAGCTCCAGCTGGTCGGATCAAAGGCGGCGCCGGCTTCATCAAAGCGCGCGATGCCGATCTTGTTCTCCAGTGGATTGGAGAGAATGACATAGGCCGGCGTCTTTTGCGGATCGGCGCTGAGCTGAGAGGGATCGAGGACTGCCCGGACAGCGACGATAAAGAGCGACGAGGTCATTGTCTTTAATTTAACCTGAAACGTGAGCTCGAGATTCGGGCTGCTATAATCGTCCAGTAAAATGTCTTCAATCGATTCGGCGGTTGGTTTTTCGCATGCCGGCAGTTCGATGAAAGAAACGCCGTTTGTCTGCACCAGGCCAACGGCGGCTCTGTTCTCGAAATTGCCGGATTTGATGTACATTTGACCATCGACTTGTTTGACCTCATTGCCGGGGATAGTGCCGTCGCAATAAAACCACCAGCCGACATCGGTGAGGGGGAATTCTTCGTCATCGTCAAAGTTGTCCTCCCACAGGATTGAAGCATCCTGTGCGAACACCAGGCCGGCAAAAGCCAAAATCAGAAACAGTATCCACTTGCTCATCTCAACCTCCTATTGTTGGATGTTCGAATTGCACCGTACTCTCGCAGATCCGCTTCCTTATTCTGCGTTGGACATTCTCAGATTAATATAACATCAATATCTGAAAAATCAACAACATCGTTCATTCATTGAAAGGATAGAGTCGCGCTGCATCGCAGACGAACATTCTGGTGCTCTTGGCGTACTCGCCGCCGTTGGGGCCAACATAGATGAGGTCGACATAAAAAGCCTTGTATCCCTGGCCGGGATAGTCGATGAAGGCCTGAACGCGCGGAGAGGTCGCCACGCTGGCAGAATCCCAGGCGGCGGCGCGAAAATCGCGATCGTCGGACACGGCCGTCCAGAGCAGGGCTCGTCGCAGCTGCGCAGCGTCAGCGTCGAGGAGCAGGAGCGCTCCTTTTTCCTGCTCAGCGACCTGCCATGCGCAGACCGGATGCGCTTTGCCCTGCAGCTCCTCGGCGAAAAAGGCGCTCAGGCTCTTGAGCGCCGCATCGCCGCTATTCAGATCATGGCCGGCGTTGGGCGTATAGTGGAGATAATTCTCTCCCGGAATATCATCGATATAATTCTTGATCGCATCCACGGGCCAATACTCGTCATTGGTGCCATTGAATATCATTTTGGGCATGCTGAGCCTGGCGCGATAGGAATAGGGATCGATCATGGTCACGAGCTCCTTGCCCTCCGGGGTGCTGACAGCCTGCGGGATTTCCAGCTTGACGTAATCTTCAATTTGCGGACTATAATCGCCCCACACCGTGATTTGATAATCCATCTGCACCGGCATGTTCAGGACATCGATCACCATCGGCGCAATGGCAACGACGCGCGCATCACTGGCGCCGGTGAGCCAGGTCGTCCAGCCGCGCTTGGACGCGCCGGAGACGACAAATCTCTCAATGTCCAGGCGCAGCTCTTTTTTCGCAAACTCTTGTACAGCGTCCATGGCGCGCACAGCGCTCTTTGCCATGGGGAAGAGCAGAGGCCAGGTCAGGTCCTTATCCTGGCGATAATTATGCAGGGTGTGGGAGATGATTTCATCCTCGGTGAGATCGCCAAACAGCGGCTGATTCGGAACCTGGTAGAGCACAGCGGCGATGGCGTTGTTATCAACCGCGACATCGGTCATCATCTGGATGGCCTCATCATCGTGTTTTTTGGCTTTCGGCACGCCGTCTTTGACGCTGCCGCCCGTGATGAAGAGCAACGCGCCGTCATAGTGCACCTCCGGCACAATGATGGTGAGCTGATGTCTCCAGGTGATGTCGCGCCACTGCTGCGAGGTGAGGAGCAGGTTATAGGCCGTCGCCGAACCGCTGGCGAACTTTTCCGTCACCTCCCAGGCGAATGAGCGATCTTTGTTGTTGATATAACGTTCGAGCGCGTTCTCCGGCGTGAGCTGTGCGGCGCAGGCGATGAACAGCAGCGGGATGAAAAGCGGCAAGAGTCTATGCATGATTTTTTCTCCTCTTTCTTCCAGACGATCGGAGCAGCAGCGATGGAGTGCAGTAAAATATAATCAATGGTTCGATAAAATTCATCATTATTTCGAACAATTCTATCGTCATGTCTTCGTGTGAGTACATTTTTCAGGCCAGGAATTATTTTTAGTTAAAAACTCTCTGGCTTGCCGCAGCGAATCAAACACCGGGGCGCCGCAGCATTCCAGCCTCTGTTTCGGCTGGTGACCGCGCGCCACCAGCAGGCAAGCCGCGCCGGCCGCATGCGCCACATCATAATCGTGCAGTGTGTCGCCGATGAAAACGATCTCCTCCGGGGCGCATCCGGCTGCAGCGACATATTCTATTGCCACCTCGCGTTTGCTCACCGCGTAATGATGATCCAGTCCATGCAGCGCAGCAAAAAAGTGGTCAATCTGAAAATGATCGACGCACGCGCGCAACAGACGGGTCTCAGCAGCTGAGACAATGACCTGCGGCACCGCTCTGTCCTTCAGTTCGGCGAAGAATTCGCGGGCGCCCGTCTGCAGAGAGCACTCCTGCCATCGCTGCCAGTAGTGCTGCATGAATTCCGTGCCAATGACCTCAAAGGGCGTCTCGGCAAAATCAAAACCTATTCTCTGATAATAGTCCTGGACGGGAAAATCAAACACTTCTTGATAGCGCGCGAGTGTGATCAGCGGCTTTTTATATTTTGCCAGCAGTTCGTTGATGATCTGCACGCATAACACCACATCATCGATCAGCGTGCCGTTCCAGTCCCAGATAACCTGTTGATATCGCATATCGCTCTCTGTTTGACTCTGCACGTGCGGAATATCGCAAGTTTAACAATGCAAAGCAAGCGATTGTCGCTTGCTGATGGAAGAGGTCAGTTTCTGGCAAAGGCGCATAAGATCAAATGGTGAGACCTTTGGCCGCAACCAAAAATATCCAAACCACCGAGAAAATAAATGAAACAAAACTTTGTAAAAAAGTATATCACGTTCACACCAGGCACCATTGTGGAAGAAAAGAACGTCTGTTTTTCCTCTGTGAAACTCGGCGTTCTCGGTGGTTATATTGTTTTTCTTCAATGTTACGCTTTTGTCAACGTGGCTATCAGAAACTGACCTCTTATCCCGCGGGTAAAAAACGGTTGCTTCTTTCCTTCTATTTTGCGTAGCTTTGCACAGGGCGATTCGAAAAGGAGGATAGAATGGACAACATGACGTCCGGGAACAGGGTGGCGAGATCGGTCAAACGGATTCCGCGCGTTGCCTGGCTTGTTGTCGCGATCATCCTGGCGCTCGCGGCCGCGATCGGCGCCTCGCTGCTTTTGTCGCATTCTCTCATTCGACCAGTGCAAAGAGGGCAGGAGCAGATCAGAGCAGCGACTCTTGAGCAGCAAGGGCAGCTGGCAAAACTTGCGCAGGATATCGCAGCTCAAGAAGAGCAGCTGCGGACCGTGCAGGACAAGATGCAGCATCTCTCAGACTCGCCCGCCAATGTGCGAGAATTGACGAGTCTGCAAAAAGAAAAGGCGGATCGCGAAAAGCTCTATGGGCAGCAGCTGACGCAGCTCAAGCTGCAGTTGAACCAGATCGAAAATGCACACGAGATCTTTGGCAAGAACGTGGACAAAGCCAGGAGCGAGCGGGAACGCGAGAACAAAGCGTTGCGCGACGATCTGCAGGCGATGCAGAGCTCGCTCAATGATTTGAAAAACAAAATCCAGCAGCTGGAGAGACAGGTGAGCGCCAGGTGAACGGGCGTCATTCCAGCAAAGAGGCGAGCACATCGACGCATTCCTGGGCAGTGCTGATATCGATGAGCTGGCCCTTCTGGCGATACTCCTGAAAGGCGGCGCCCACATCCAGCCGCAACAGAAAGACGGTCTTGCCATTCTTCAACGCCAAAGCCACTTCAGAGATCGTGCCGGCCGAGCCCGGGCAGGCCACGACGAGGTCGCTGGTCAGGACATTGATCAGATTCCTGGCGTCCGCCAGATTGGTCAGGATCGGAATGTCGATGAACGGATTGGCATCCAGCTTTGACGCAGTGGGCAAGATGCCGATGGTGGTGCCGCCGCGACTTTTCGCTCCCTCGGCCGAAGCGCGCATGATGCCCGCATCTCTGCCGCCGTTCAATAAAATCCAGCCGCGCTCGGCGATCAGCGCGCCAAGCTCGTAGGCCAGCTGATAATCCAGATCAGAGACAACCGCTCCGCCCATCACACCGATGATCGGTCGCCGTTCCGTCATCATAAAAGCCTCTCCTCTTTTTTGCCCGCCAGTTGACCGCAGGCCGCCTGCGCATCGTCGCCCTTGCTCCAGCGCACCGACAGGCCCGCCCGCAGCGGCAGCAGCCAACGGATGAACGTCTCGATGTGTTGCGCTGATGGCCGGGAGAAGAGCGCGCCGGTTGGATTATAGGGTATGAGATTGATCTTGCACGGCATGCTCTGGACAATTTTTTTCAGCCCTGCCGCGTGCTCGCGGCTGTCATTGACGCCGGCGAGCAGGACGTACTCGAGAGTCGGTACTTTATGCGATTTCACCGCATAGTATTTCACCGCCTCGAGCAGCGCCGTCACGTCCCACTTACGGCTGATGGGCATGAGCTGGCCGCGCTGCTCCTGAAAAGGCGAATTCAGCGAAATCGCCAGGCGGAACTTGTGCCCTTCATCCGCGTAGCGAATGATCTTGTCGACCAGGCCGGCGGTGGATAGGACAATGCGGCGCGCGCCGATCGCCAGACCATTATCATCGCTCAGCAGCTGCGCGGCTCTGATGACCTCGTCATAGTTGGCAAAGGGTTCGCCCATGCCCATGAAGACGATGTTGGTGAGATCGTGACCGCGCAGACGCATGCTGGTGAGAACCTGGCCGATGATCTCTCCGGCTGTCAGTTGCCGCTGCAAGCCGAGCTGCGCGGTGGCGCAAAATTGACAATTGAGGCCGCAGCCGACCTGCGAGGAGATGCAGAGGGTTTTGCGGCTGCTGTCCGGGATATAGACGCTCTCGATATGGCGGCCGTCCTGCAGTCGAAAGAGGTATTTGACTGAATCCGACGTTGAGCGGTCATCGACATCCTCGACATCGAGATAGCCGAGCTCAGCGATCTCGGACAACGTGTCGCGCAAGGCGGCCGGGAGATCGGTCATCGCCGCAAAAGAGTCCGCTCTTTTCGCATAGATCCATTTGTACAGCTGCCGGCCGCGATACTTTCTGTCGCCTATTTCTTCGGCAAAAGCCTCACATTCCTGTAGTGTTAAACCGATGAGTCTCTTTTTCATGTGCTGATTTTCACGTTCGTTCGCGCTGGCGCAATATACGCAAATTTGCGCAGAGAGTGGCTAATTTTTTGACAGTGCATCAATCTCTGGCAAAAGATCAACTTGGCGCGGCCTTTGGCTGCAACCAAAAATATCCAAACCACCGAGGGCACCGAG
>RQOI01000450.1 GCA_003854995.1 Candidatus Zhuqueibacterota bacterium | reverse complement strand
GCTCGTATCCGCGGTGCAGAGAAAGTCATCGACGATGAAAGTATCAAAGATAGGCGCGACATCCCGCATGACTTTTTTCAAATCGCGCTGCGTCTTTTCATTCTGCCAGTTGAACCAGTCGAGTCGACCACGCTGACGCACGCCAAAGTCACCCCACGGCACCGTGGCGATGCCGCCGGTGACCTCGATGTCGTTTCTCTGAAAAAAATCACGCACCTCCCGCAACAGCGGCACGGGGACGACCAGACCGCTGCGATAGACTTCGAGATAGACGCGGGTGATGCCATTGCAGCGCAGCAGCGAGAGCGCTTCCCGTCGACCCGCCTGAGTCGACAGCAGCTCGATCGAATGGGCGGTGATGTAAACGCCGAATCGCAGATCGTTTTGGCGCGATTTTGCCAGCGAAAACATATCGTCAACTTGATTTTGAGAACATCCAATGAAGAAAATTACAGTCGCTGTGCAGAATATTTTTTTCAAGATTATAGCCTCTGCTTGCGGGATCATTTGGATTCGATCAGATTTTAAAGCTCCCCTGCTTCTGAAGAGCATGGCGATCGCCGGATCGCCTGTTTTATCGCACACGAAGCATTTTGATCGTTTTCGTCCGGCCTCCGGCGATCAGTCGCGTGAAATAGAGCCCAGACGACACCTCTCGTCCAGCTTCATCGTCCCCGCGCCATTGCAGCGTATGCGCTCCTGCCGGCAATTCATCATCCGCAAAAACGCGCACCTGTCGCCCCTGGGCATCGCAGATGCTCAGCACGATCGGCTCGGAGACGGGCAGATAAAATTCTATCGTTGTGCATGGATTGAACGGATTGGGGTAATTCTGATAAAGGTGAAATTGATCTGGCGTCGGAGATCCCTGCTCGACGCTCGACCACAAATCCTCCAGCACATAATCCTCAATCGGCGACGCTGTATCCGAGCCCCACATGGAGGTCATGCCGTCATAACCGGCCTCCTGCGCCGATTCCGACAATTCGCCGCTGCCTTCCAGGCTGAAGGAGATGTCGATCGTGTTGCCGAGCTGTACGATGGGGATGCCGTTTACGTCCCAGAAGAATCCCCACATCGGCGCTTTCATCTCGGCCTCATGGCCGTCCGCCGATAGAGCCACCTCGATGATGCCCTGATGAACCGGGCCTTTGTCGCTCACTTCGATAAAGGTTGAATCTTCGAAAACAACCCACTGCAGATAGTCATCATAGTTGGCCGGCGCCAGACGCACAATATAGTTGTAGAGATCGATCCGTCCCTGCACCAGCTCGCTTTCGGCGAGGAATCCGTGATGCAGGTAATGGCCGGTATTGAACGCGCCGTCGTAGAATTCGATCTCCATATTCATATCATAGCCGATCGAATTCGGCCAATAGTTTCCCTGCTGCAGGGGATAGCCGGTGCTGTCATCATTGTCCATGTCGATAGTGATGATGAAATAGTAGCGTCCGGCTTTGTGTCCGTCAGCCGATTTCGCTGTACGGCCGACGATGCCGCGCGCCCGCACATAGCCGTAGAGATTGTCCCGATCGTGGGTGAAGCGCGCCTCCAGCAGATCGACATCCGCATATTTTCGCGCCTCGGGTTGCGGCTTGCCGTCGCTGTACCAGTCGGTATCGTGTTCGTCGTATGCCGGATCCGCGACAACGGTCGTGACCTGCTGCCAATCGTCGAATGCGCCATCGATGATGATGTTATTTTGAGAGATCAATGATGGCGAGAACGCCAATAAAATCAAGCAGACAGAGTGCCGCACAGCACCTCCTTGTTCAGTCGACCACCGCGATCGCCTCGATCTCTACCAGTGCGCCGAGGGGCAAGCGGCCCACTTCAAAGGCGGTGCGCGCCGGCGGTTTTTTTGCAAAGAATGTCTGGTACACCTCGTTCATATCTGCAAAATCCTCAATATTCTCCAGCAGCACGGTCACCTTGACGACGCTCGACATGTCCGCCCCACCTGCTTTGACTATGGCGCTGATGTTTTCGAGCGCCTGGCGGGTTTGCTCCTGCACGCCGTCAACGAGTGTGCCGCTCTTCGGATTGAGGCCGACCTGGCCGGAAGTGAACAAAAATTTGCCTTCCCCCAGAACGCCCTGGCTATATAGATTATGAATCGGCGCCGGGGCGTGAGATGTGGATATTGTTTCTTTCATTGTAACTCCGAGAATTAATGAAAGGTCCAAGGTTGAAGGTCAAAAGTCGAAGGTCAAATGTGAAGCAGAAAAAAGAGTGCCGTCTCACGTTTGACCTTTGACTTTTTACCTATCACCCTTCCCACCATCAATCTGTTCATTCTTTTTCTGTCGCGCCTGCTCCAATGCGGCGGCAAAGTTTTTTCTCACAAAATCAAAATTATATTTTCGTTTCATCTCTCCTTCAAAATCTTCCTTCAGCTGTCGTTCGAGGGTCACACGCCTGAACTTGTCCGCATTCTGCTCGCTTCCGGCCAGTCGTTCCTGCTCTGCGATGGCGTCCATTTGTTCCTTTGCCTTGTCGAGGACGTTTCTGCGATGCAGAAAGCTTCGCAGCAGTGACTCGCGGACATCGGTCATCTTTTCCGCAATGTCCGGCGCCTCCTGATAGCCCGAGTCAGCCGCATGCTGCGCCAGCAAATGGCGCTGCGAGATCGCCTGCATCCGCTCATCAAACTCTAGCTTGTTGCCTGGCTCTTTGTTCTTTTCTTCAAAGAGTTCATACAACTTTATCTCGCCGCCGTCGTACGTGGCCAGGACTCGCCCCATCTCTGCTCCCAGTTCGTCAAAATGCAGTGGCGACGTGATGGAGGAGGTGGCCGTCATGCCTGCCCGGGCCAATATCGTGACCACGGCAGCCGAATCTGCACGAAAGTGATAGCGATCGGCCAACTGATCAAAACGGTCATTTAGCTTTTTCTCGATTTCGTGGCGCCGCGTCCTGTACAATGTCCTCCAGATCTGGTCGCGGAGGTCCTCGAACGGCGGCACCGTCACATCCCGTTTTTCGCCTTTGTACAGAATATAATAACCTTCATAACCACGGATGGGCTCGGACCAGGTGAAATCCTGCAAAGTGTCCATTGCCGCGCGTAGTGCCGCATCGCCCATCGATTCGCGGATGACAAATCCCAGGCTGCCGCCTTTGTCCTTGGTGGTGATATCTTGGGAATATTTTGTCGCCAGATCTTTGAAATCCCGACCGGACTGCAAAAGATGGTACACATGCTCGATGGTATCTTTTTGTGATTTTTCGAACTCTGGCGCCGAGGTGCGCAAGACGGGACGGAGGATATAGAACATATGATAGTGCGGCGTAAAATGAGTATAAAATGTCTGCATGAGACTGTCAGTGATCACCCTGTCGATGATTTCCTGACGCATATATTTGTGAAAAAGAGTTTTCCGCAAGTTGTTTTCTATCGATTCGATATAGAGTGAGTCGTTTTCAATGCCCTGGGCCACGGCCTCGAGGATGGCCATTTTTTCCAATGCTTTGAGAGTGACGACATCTTGCAGATTCGCTTCATCCGGCAGAACGTCCGGTTTATATCTGGTGCTGGAGAGAAAATAGTCAACGTATTCATTCGTCCGCACGTCGCCACCCTTGAACGTGGCGAGGGCAGATGAATCGCCTTTTTGGCTGCAATGGCTTGTCAATAGAATGAACGCCGAGAGAAATACTGGAATGTATCGTTGATTCGGCATGCGAGTCTCTCTTTAATATAAATGCTACTGATGAAAAAAATGGGATTGCCGATCCGGCAATCCCATTTTAAGAAACAGCTACTTGATCAACATCATCTTTTTCGTTTGGTAAAACGACTCTGTTTCCAGGGTGTAAAAGTAAACGCCGGACGCCATCTGCTGGCCCAGATCGTTCGCACCGTTCCAAGTGACCGTGTGTTTGCCGGCAGCAACGACCTCGTCGACCAGCGTATGGACAGCCTGGCCGAGCGTATTATAGACGACGAGCCTGACCTGACCCTTGACCGGCGTGGTGTAGGTGATCGACGTGGTCGGATTGAACGGATTGGGATAGTTATCGCTCAGCGAGTAATCGCCGATAACGCTGCCATTGTCCGCCACACCGGAACCCGTACCGATCTGAACAGTACCGCGCGTGGACATGTCACAGCCCCAGTCATCCGCCGGCGTCTCAGTGAAGCCGCAAATGGCGATGACGTCGCCGTCCTTGAAGAATTCCTGTCCGGTCTTGTTCATAAAGTATTCTTTGATGAGCGCAACGGGGTAGCCGAACTCGACGAAATCATGGCCCCACGAATGGGCGAAGAACAATGGCTTGCCGTTGATGAGCGTCGGATCCTGGCTGTCGAGATTCGGCAGCATGCCTGAGCTTTTCATCGATTTGGCGGAATCGGGATCTGTGATCTCGGCCCCGCCAATGGCGAACTGCAGCTCATTGTCGGCGACGCCGTCGTACTCGGCGCAGTCAACGATCTCGTAGCCGAGGCTGCGGACGCCCGTGTTCTTGATGCCGGCGCTGTCCGGGTGCGGCGCCGGATACCAGTAGCGTCCGCCCCAGCCCATGTAGATTTCCGCGCCGAGCGGGTCCGCGCCTTCATAGGCCTGGCTGGCGAGATAGCCCACGGTCGTATAATGCGTTTCGTACCAGTCCGATTTCCAGCCGGTCTCCACGTTGTTGTCCAGATCGACGAGCGCATGATAATAGCCGCGCGAGCTCACCACCGGCACGCCGTTGTGCTCACCGGTCATCGCGTTATTGGGCCAGGCGGGGCCGCCGTGAAATCGCAGGAGCCAGTAGATCACGCCTTCGTCCAGATCGACGTGGGCCTTGACATCTTTGAT
>RQOI01000449.1 GCA_003854995.1 Candidatus Zhuqueibacterota bacterium | reverse complement strand
CCTTCGCGTTTTTGTGTCTTGGTGTTGATCTTTTATCGACTTTGCCAAAGACTGACGTTTTACCCCTTTGCCTCAATTTTCCTTGAACATTTGCATCGCAACAATTATATTATTAAACTCATGTAACAAACCCACCCGAAAGGAGCTCCATGAAGATCGGCATTGTCGGCCTGTCCCAGTCCGGCAAAACGACACTGTTCAATGCCTTGACCGGCGCGCAGGTCGATACAGCGGCCTACAGCGGCAAGGCGGAGGCGCACCGCGCCATCGTGAATGTGCCGGACCAACGCGTCGAGGTGCTGAACGAGATATTTGCGCCGAAAAAAAAGATCCCGGCCACCATCGAATACATCGATCTGGCGGGACTGGGCGCTGCTGAGAAAAAGTCCGGTTTCAGCGACCAGTTCCTCGGCCACATCCGGCTCGTCGATGCCATCCTCGCCATCGTGCGATCGTTCAGCAACGACGCAGTGCCGCATCCGGCCAACTCGATCGATCCGTCGCGCGATCTCAGGGAGATCGAGGCCGAATTCGTCCTCAGCGATCTGAGCATCGTCGAGAATCGCATGGAGCGCCTGACGCGACAGATGAAATCGAAAAAGACCGACGCTGATGCGCGCGAGTTCGCGCTGCTGGAGAGATGCAAGGCCTTGCTGGAGGACGAAAAGCCGCTGCGCCGGCTGCAGATGTCAACTGAAGAGGAGATGATCGTGCGCGGCTATCAGTTTCTCACCCAAAAGCCGCTCATCGTCGTCGTCAACATCGATGAATCCAACATTCGCAACGAAGCGCAGGTCCTCGCGCCGTTTCAACAGGTTATGGATCCGCACGCGGCCGCGCTGTCGATCTCGGCGCAGATCGAGATGGAAATCCGGCAACTGTCCGACGACGAGGCGCAGCTCTTTCAGGCCGAGCTGGGCATCGCGGAATCGGCCATGGCGCGGCTCATTCGCACGTCGTATGATCTGCTCGGACTCGTCTCCTTCTTCACCGTCGGCAGCGACGAGGTGCGCGCCTGGACCATCACCCAGGACACCAAAGCACCGCAGGCCGCCGGCGCCATCCACACCGATTTCGAACGCGGCTTCATCCGCGCCGAGGTCGTGCATTACGACGATTTCATCGCGCGCAAATCGCTGGCGCAATGCAAGACCGACGGCGTCACGCGCCTGGAGGGGAAAGAGTATATCGTGAAGGATGGCGATATCATCACGTTCAGGTTCGCTGTGTAGTGTGACATTCGGTATAAAATACTCTCGCACACAAAGACACCAAGATTGATATTATTGTACCCGATCGTGAGGACACCCGTCCGAGGGGGGATAGATGTCCCCTATCATTTCACGCCCAGGATGAATATCCAGGGCGATCGTGACAAATAATAGATATATGCCTCGATCGCGCTCCCTGTGCGGAGGGCTGGAAGCCCTGGTTCACTCGGCGTCCAGGGATCGAATCCCTGGACGAACAGGACTCTGAACCTAACCAATTGTTTCTTTGTGTCTTGGAGTCTTTGTGTGAGGCGCTTTAAACTTTGTGCGAGGCGCTTTCAACTCATGCAGATCACCTGACAATTTACATTTAATAGGGGAATTAGTCGAATTCATTTATTATATTCAAAAAGAAAATGAAAATGGTACGAGGATGTCCTCACCCGACGCTATCATAAACGAATTCTCCTTTCAGGAAAAGCTGTCCCCCGCGCAAATGGATGCCGCCTGGGCGAACGGCTGGCGCCACTTTGGCTCTTACTTTTTTCGCTACAGCGTCATTGGCAATGGCGCAGACGCCAAACACGTCCTGCCGCTGCGCATTCGCTTGGCCGATTTTCAGGCTTCGACGAGTCAGCGCCGAGTCTGGCGCCGCAATCGGGATCTGGAGGTTCAAATACACGACGCCCGCATCGACGATGAAAAAACAGCGCTGTTCGATCGACACAAAATCCGTTTCAGCGACCATGTCCCCGATTCACTCGTTTCGTTTCTCGGCGAAGAACCGAGGCACACGCCCTGTTGCACCAAAGAGATTTGTCTGTACAGAGATCATCTCCTTATCGCCGTAACTTTTTGGGACATCGGAGACGCGGCCACCTCGGGCATCTATGCCCTGTTCGAGCCGACGGAATCGAGACGCAGCCTCGGCGTCTATCTCATTTTACTGTCCATTCACTTTTCCATCCAACAGCAGAAAAATTACTATTATATCGGCTATGCTCACCACGAGCCATCGCATTACGATTACAAGAAAAGGTTTCATGCCCTCGAATACTATGACTGGAACGGCGCATGGCTGCCGTTTACAAAAACACCATAACTTGCGTGAGGTTTTGTCATGTCCAGCAAAATGAAATTCATGCTCTCTTTTTTGGCATCGATCATCTTTTTCGACGCCTGCGGCAAAGACACCCCAACTGAAAAAGAACCGGACAAGCAGGTCACGAACAATGTGCTGGTGGACTCGCTGGCCACGCCCGAGACCGTGGCGCTGTTCAATAATTTAAAGACCGCCGCTCAGTCCGGCCTGCTCTTCGGCCATCAGGACGATCTCGCCTATGGCATCGGCTGGGCAGCGACGCCGGGACGATCGGATGTGCTGGAAGTGTGCGGCGACTATCCCGCCGTCTATGGCTGGGATCTCGGTGACATCGGCGGGCCCGCCAATCTGGACGGCGTCAACTTTCAGCAGATGAAGAGCTGGATCAGGCAGGTTTATACACGCGGCGGCATCAATACCATCAGCCTGCACCTGGACAATCCGGTGAGCCGCGGCAACTCGTGGGACAACTCGCCGGCGGTGAAGAACATTCTGCCGGGCGGCAGCCACCACGCGGTCTATCTGCGCACCCTCGATCTGATCGCCGCCTTTCTCAAAGACCTGCGAACGGACGCCGGCGCGCCCATCCCGATCATCCTGCGGCCTTATCACGAGCACAATCACACCTGGTCGTGGTGGGGCGCCTCGGCTTGTACGGCGGAGGAGTATAATGCCCTGTGGACAATGACCGTGCGCTATCTGCGCGACACGCACGCCATCCACCATCTCCTCTACGCCATCTCGCCGCAAGAGATCAGCTCCGAGGCCGACTATCTGGATCGCTATCCGGGCGACGAGTGGGTCGATATTCTGGGCATGGACTATTATCAGCTGTGGGACAAAGCACACGTGACCCATCTGGGCGAGGCGCTGGCAATCACGGCCAGCATGGCCGAGGCGCGCGGCAAGGTGTCCGCTCTCACCGAGGTCGGCATCGACAAGGTGGCCATCCGCGACTGGTGGAGCAGCTATCTGCTCGCCGCGGTGCTGAGCAACGCCGACGCGCAAAAGACGGCCTGGGCCCTGGTGTGGCGCAATCAATCGACCGACCATTTCTTCGGTCCCTATCCCGGCCACGCAAGCGCGCCCGATTTTGTCAAATTCTATCAGCATCCGTTCACCTTGTTTGAAAAAGAGCTGTCGGCGATGTACGAGTGATTGCGGCCTTAAAAATTAATGAACCGCAGAGTCCGCCAAAAAGCGCCGAGCAGGCAATGTGATGTGAAAATATAGAATGAATTCTCTGCGGCTTCGCCTTTGCGTGAGGCTGTTTCTTCCTTGGCTCTGCTGATGGATAATCCCTTTTTTACAATATGAGGAGCACCCAATTTTGAGAAAATACATGAACCGTCGTTGCTTTGTATCAACTCTAGTCGGCGCCACGGCACTCACCGGTATAACCTGGCACCGCTGCACGACCTCCCGTAAACCAAATTTTCTCTTCATCCTTGTCGATGATCTCGGCTGGGCCGATCTCGGCTGCTACGGCAGCACTTTTCATGAGACGCCGAACCTCGATGGGCTCGCCGCAACCGGCATGCGCTTCACCGACGCCTATGCCGCCTGCCCGGTCTGCTCACCGACCCGCGCCGCCATCATGACCGGCCGCCATCCGGTCCGTTTGAATATCACCGACTGGATCCCCGGCGATGACCCGCACGATCGAGAGCGCATCGGACCGCAAGATCAGCATGAGCTGCCGCACGCCGAGGTGACCATCGCCGAGATGTTGCGCGACAACGGTTATCGCACATTTTTAGCCGGCAAGTGGCATTTAGGCGGTGAGGGCTACTATCCGGAAGATCAGGGATTTGATATCAATAAAGGTGGCCATGAAATGGGCCACCCGTCCAGCTATTATTCGCCCTATCGCAATCCCAAGCTGGCAGATGGCCCTGAGGGTGAATATCTCACCGACCGCCTGACCGACGAGTCCATTCAATTTCTCAAAGAGGCCGGCGAAGAACCGTTCTTTCTCTACCTGCCGTTTTACACCGTCCACACGCCCATTCAAGCGTGCAAAAGGCATTTACAGCACTTTCAGGAGAAAGCCGCATCGCTCACTGCAGCCATGCCTGACGAGAGAGAGGAACACGCCGGCGCCACAAAATTGCGTCAGGATGACGCTGCATATGCCACAATGGTCTACGCCATGGATGAAAATATCGGCCGACTGCTGCGATCATTGGAGGAACTCGAGTTGGCCGAGCGGACCATCGTCATCTTCACCTCTGACAACGGCGGCCTGTCGACCATGGCGAGGAACCGTCGCGCTCCGACGTCGAACGAACCGCTGCGCGCCGGCAAGGGCTGGTGTTACGAGGGCGGCATCCGCGTGCCGCTCATCGTGCGCGCGCCCGGCATCAGCAGAGTTGCCTCTATCTGTTGTGAACCGGTCATCAGCATGGACTTTTTCCCGACGATGCTGGAGCTGGCCGGCCTGACAGTGCTGCCCGAAAAGCACATAGATGGATTGAGTCTCGTCCCGCTGTTGCGAGGTGCGGAGCAGCTGCCTCGTGATGCTCTCTACTGGCATTATCCCCATTATCACAGCAGCACCTGGACGCCCGGCGCTGCGCTGCGCGCGCGCGACTGGAAGCTGATTGAATTCTTTGACGAGGAAAAAGTCGAACTCTACAACTTGAAAGAGGACATCGGCGAAAAGAATGATCTGGCCTCGACCCTGCCCGGCAGGCGGGACGAGCTGCTCGCCGAACTGCACCGCTGGCAGCGCGAGCTGGACGCGAAAATGCCGACGCTGAATCAAAATACTGAAGAAAGCTGAGGGAATTATGCGGATACTTTTATTTTTATCGCTGATCATAGCCGTCGGCAGCGCCGGGGCCATCACTCCCGCGGGTCCGTGGCAGGCCATCCATTTGCTGGGTTCTGACGATGATGTCGCTCTGCAGGAGCTGGCCGAGACGCTGCCCGGTCTGGCCGAAAGAGGCATCAATGTCATCATCCTGGAGATCGACTATCACTTTGAATTCCAGTCTTTTCCCGAGCTGCGCCAGGGCGACGCCCAGATCAGCGTCGACGGCGCCCGCAACCTGGCGGCGCAGTGCGAGAAAAATGGCATTCGCCTGATCCCGCAATTCCAATGCTTTGGCCATCAGTCGTGGGCCAAACAGACTTTTCCGCTGCTGACAGTTTATTCCGAGCTCGATCTGACGCCCGGCGCCTATCCGGACAATGAGGGCATCTATTGCCGCGAGTGGAATCCATTTCATCCGCGCGTCAACGAGATCGTCTTTGCGCTCATGGACGAGATCATCGACGCCTTGCAGGCCGATGCCATGCACATCGGCATGGACGAAGTTTTTTTGATCAACGACGAACATGCCGTCGCCACCAGGGATAAGGATCCGGCCGAGGTCTTTGCCAAGGTCGTCAATGACATGTACGATCATCTCGTCAGGGAGAAAAAGGTCGAGATGCTGATGTGGGGTGACCGGTTCATCGATGCCGGGATCATTGACTATGGCGAATGGGAGGCTTCGAGGAACGGCACTGCGCCGGCCATCGACAAGGTGCCCAAAGACATCATCATCTGCGACTGGCACTATGAGCTGCGCGAGGCCTATGAATCTGTCCCCATGTTTCTGGAGAAAGGCTTTCGCGTGCTGCCGTCGAGCTGGCGGGACGTCGAAGCGACGCGGGCGTTCATCTCCTACACACTGGCGCTCGACCATCCCGGCATGCTGGGGCATCTCTTCACGACGTGGCGCAAGATGGCGCCGCACGACCTG
>RQOI01000448.1 GCA_003854995.1 Candidatus Zhuqueibacterota bacterium | reverse complement strand
TCGCAAGTGAATTTACAATTGGACATAAAATAATGATAAACTAAAAGCAATCCCAGATTCTGCCCCCATATACCCGCAAAATTGTCTACCACTATTAATCTATCAAAAATACCCGCCTTATTCAGTCCGCCCAATCAATCCGCTCCGCCACTCCGAGCGATCTGGCCGTGCCATATGGCAGCCGCCAACGCAGCTTGTCCGGCAACCAGGCACCGCCGGCGGACCGCACCAGATGCTGCAAATGCTTCTCATGCGCGAGAACGCGCACATACACATTTTTGTTCATCGGCACATAACCTCGCCGCGGCGTCCACGGTTCTTCCGATACCACGATCTCGACGGTCTTGAATTTTTTGCCCTTTGCCTTGTCGTATTTGTACCGCACACAGACCAGACGATCGCCATACTCCCGTAGATATTTTTTTGTCCCAGGAGCACCCGCCGCGATTTGCCGCTGAATGTCCATCACCATCCTCCTCTACTACAAACTGTCCGCCGGACTCTTGACGCCCCGGCCACCTCTGTTCATCACGTGCGTGTAGATCATCGTCGTCTCCACATTGGCGTGCCCGAGCAGCTCCTGCACCGTGCGGATGTCATAGCCGTCTTCCAACAGATGGGTCGCAAAACTGTGGCGCAGCGAATGGCAGGTGGCGCGCTTGTTCAATCCGGATTTGTAAACTGCCTTTTTGATCGCTTTCTGCAGTACACTCTCATCTAAATGATGCCGCCGCACATGCGACGACCGCGGGTCTTGCGAAATTCGACTCGCCGGAAATATATATTGCCATTTGAACTCTCGCCCGGCATTCGGATATTTTCGCTCGAGCGCATTGGGGAGATAGACCGTACCATGACCCTGCTGCAAGTCCTTCTCATGTATTTTTTTCGCCCGCTCGATCTGCTTGCGCAACGAGTCTATGGCCCGGTTCGGCAACGGCACCACCCGATCCTTCTCGCCCTTGCCATCACGGACAATGATCTGTTGATAATCAAAGTCGATATCCTTGACCCGCAGACGCAGACATTCCATCAGCCGCAATCCAGCGCCATACATGAGCATAGCCATCAACCAATAATCACCCTGCAAATGCGACAACACCGCCCTGACCTCATCGCGCGACAAAACGACCGGCAAACGCTTGGGCTTTTGCGCCCAGATGAGATCAATCTCGCCAATTTCTTTCTGCAATACCTGCTTGTATAAAAAAACGATGGCGCATAAGGCCTGATTCTGCGTGGAAGCTGACATATTTCCGTCCACCGCCAAATGGGTGAGAAAGGCAGCGATCTCCGCTTCACCCATCTCCCGCGGATGCCGCTTGTGATGATAGAGTATGTATTTGTACACCCATTTGACGTAACTCTCTTCCGTACGCCGACTGTAATGCCGAACACGGATCGCGCCGCGCAAATCATCCAATAATTTCGACGACAGTCCCTGCATAGACAATATCTCCAATGGACGCTTTAGACAATGCCGGAACAAGCCAAAGGATTTTACCGAATCAAAAGTCTTGAAACACGGCGTATCAGACCGTCTGGCTAAAAAAAATAAGGCTCAATTGTCTTCATACCTTATTTGATCTGAAAATCGAAAGCAAAATATGTGTCCATTCATCAGAGGCGCCAAGGGCAAAGTTCTCCTTCGTGATCCTCGTATCTTGTTTTCGTGGCTTTGTGCTGATCTTTTCTCGACTCGCCATATACTGACGTTTTACCCTTTTCTCACAATAGACGAGAGACGAGCAGAATTTTTCTCATATAGTCATTCTAATTTTCTTGTAAAAATTACTATTCGATGTGCGAAATATTTTTATATTAGATATAGCCAATCATCCCATTCACCTCACCCTGAAAGGAACAGATATGACAAAAAAATATGCCCTGTTATTTTGCCTCTGCCTGATTTTCGCATCATCGAACGCCCGGGCCGAATGGCGAGAGACAGCCGAACAAAAGGCCCAGCGACTGGCGTGGTGGACCGAGGCCCGCTTCGGCATGTTCATCCATTGGGGACTCTACGCCCAGGCGGCCCGCCACGAATGGGTGAAAAATCGCGAGCAGATGACCGATGCACAATACCAAAAGTATTTTGACACCTTCAATCCCGATCTCTACGATCCGGCCGCGTGGGCGAAAACCGCCAAAGCCGCCGGCATGAAGTACCTGGTCGTGACCTCGAAACACCACGAGGGATTCTGCCTGTGGGATTCAAAATACACCGACTATAAAGCGCCGAACACACCGTACGGCAAAGATCTGCTCAAACCCATGGTCGAGGCGTTTCGTGCCGAGGGGCTGAAAGTGGGATTTTATTACTCGCTCCTCGATTGGCATCACCCCGACTATACCGTCGATCGCCACCATCCGATGCGCAACAATCAGGACGAACGCGCCAAAAATCCCCAGCGCGATATGAAAAAATACGCCGACTATGTCTACAACCAGGTCGAGGAGCTGCTCACCACCCTGAGCCCCGATCTGATGTGGCTCGATTTCTCCTTTCCCGGCCCGGATGGCAAAGGCCGCGATGACTGGCAGTCAGAACGATTGATCCAAATGGTGCGCGAGAAAATGCCGAACGTCATCGTCAATGACCGACTCGATCTGCTCGACACGACTTATGGCTGGGATTTCCGCACGCCGGAGCAGAACATGCCGCGAGAGTGGGTGGCCATGAACGGCCAGCGCGTGCCATGGGAGACCTGCCAGACCTTTTCCGGCTCCTGGGGCTACTATCGCGATGAAGAGACATGGAAGTCACCGCGCCAGCTCGTCGCCATGCTCATCGAGGTGGTCAGCAAGGGCGGCAATCTGCTGCTCAACGTTGGGCCAACCGGACGCGGCACATTCGACGCCCGCGCCATGGCACGCCTCGATGCCATGGGCCAGTGGATGAAACTGCACAGTCGCTCGATCTACGGCTGCACCCAGGCGCCGGCCGAGCTGAAAGCGCCGGCTAACTGCTTTCTCACCTATAACCCGGAGCTGAATCGCCTCTACATCCACGTCATGGAATGGCCGTTCAAATCGCTGCACCTGTACGGCTATAACGGCAAAGTGGCGTACGCGCAGCTCCTCAATGACGCGTCCGAGATCAGATTTACCGAACACGGCCGCGCAGGGGACGAGGGAGGCGAAACTCGCCTGACGTTCGATCTGCCGGTCAAGCAACCGGAGGTGGCCGTGCCGGTGATCGAGGTTTTTTTAAAAGCTGATTGAAGATTGAAGATCGGCGAATTCAGATCTCAGATTTGTCTCCTTCTGAGATCAGAGTTCGCCAATCGTCAATCTGATATCATATTTTCTTCTCCGCAGGTTCGCTGCGAGTCGCTCAAATCGCATCTTTTGGAGAAACAGGACATCCGAGAGATCGACAGCGTCACCGGCGCATCCTAATCGTGAATAAGAGAGGCTTTTATGCTTTTTTTTCATCGTTCTGTTTTCTTTGTTTTAATTTTATTCATTTCAATGGCACGTCTACACGCTTCATCACCGGAAGCCAGACCGACATTTCACTGCATTGGTCTGTACTGGAGTCCCGATGATGGAGCGGCTGACAATCCATGTGAGGTGTTTTATCGCCAAGCCGGAACGTCAAATTGGCTACGGGCGATGAATCCCTGGTTCGATGATCAACCTCACAACGGGGCACAATCGCACTCGAACGAGTATCGCGGCAGTATTGTTAACCTCTATCCTGGAACCCTGTACGAG
>RQOI01000447.1 GCA_003854995.1 Candidatus Zhuqueibacterota bacterium | reverse complement strand
GGAGTCGGTTCGCCGCCGAGCTGTTCGATGAGGCCATCATAACGGCCGCCGCCGCACATGGCCTTTTGAGAACCGATCCCCTGCGCCCAGACCTCAAAGACCGTCTTTGTGTAGTAATCCAGCCCGCGCACGAGTCGCGGATTCACTTCATAGGGATGCGCCGTCATATCCAGATAGGATTTCAGCAGAGTGAAATGGTCGTCGCATTCGCGACAGAGATGCTCACTGATGATCGGCGCCCGCGCGATGATGGGCTGACACTGCTCGTTTTTGCAGTCGAGCAGGCGAAGCGCATTGCGGTCCAGCCGCCGTCGACAATCGTCGCACAGCTCATCGAGATGTGTCCGATAAAAGTCGCGTAATTTTTCGACATAGCCTGGCCGACAGACGGGACAGCCGGTGCTGTTCAGTTGAAACCGCAGTCCCGAAAAACCCAGTTCGGCATACAGCTGCCAGGCAATGGACATCACCTCGAGATCAAGAGCCGGATCGCTCTCTCCCAGCGCCTCGATGTTGAACTGCGTATGTTGCCGAAAGCGTCCGGCCTGCGGTCTTTCATAGCGAAAGATCGGTCCAATAGCGTACAGTTTGACCGGTTTGGGCTGCTTGTGCAGACCGTTTTCCAGGTAGAGGCGCATGAATCCGGCCGTGAACTCGGGGCGCAGAGTCACGTTATTTTCACCCTTGTCGATGAAGGAGTACATCTCTTTCTCGACGATATCGGTCGTATCACCGACGCTGCGAGCGAACAGAGCGGTCTGCTCTAAAATCGGCGGATCGACGCGCTGATAACCGTACAATTGCGTGATCTCGTATATCTTTTTTTCAATTGTTCGCCAATAGGGCTGTTCGTCCGGCAGCACGTCGCGCACGCCGGTCACTGATTTATATTTCATCTCTAAATATGATCCATCATCGTGTGCAATATTTCTTCAGCCCGGGCCGCATCTTTTTTCAGAACGCGGAGGCGCATCTGATTGCCCGGAACAGCGGTCCCTTTCACCTGCAGGCCGGTGGAAATCATGTCGGGAATGAGAATGCAGGGGATATCCGCCCTCTCCAACGCCTCTTTCACCATCTCCGCGTAAATATGACCCGGCAGCGGATGTAACTCGACATATTCTTCTTCCGCCGGATCACTCTTTCTTTCTTCCGCTAATTTGTCAACGAGAGGCACGTTACAATCGGGGCAAGTGACGATTCCGCTGACGTATTCATAGTGACACTTGGGGCAGAATGGCATAGTCTCTCCTCTTTGTTGAAAATAAAAAAGGGCCTCATGGAGACCCGACCGGATGAAGGACAATTAGAATCTAGAACGTAAAATAGTTTCTCTCTTCTTCGGCAATGGCGGCGAGCACCTCGTCAGCGCTTTGAACGGCTGCCAGTTTTTTGCGGAACTCTTTACGATGCATCAGACGGGAAATATGACTCAAAGCCTTGAGATGCAGACCCGTCTGCTCGGTCGGACCGGCGAGCAGAAAGACGATCCGAACCGGTTTTTCATCGATGGCTTCAAAGTCGATATCTTCTCTTGTCACGCCAAAAGCAAGGACGAGCTCGCGCACACCGTCCGTCTTGGCGTGCGGGATGGCGACCCCATTGCCCATGCCGGTGCTCATCACCCGTTCACGGGCAAAGACAGCCTGCAACACCATATCGCGATTCTTTATGCGGCCGGCATCATTCAGAACGTCGACAAGTTCTTCGATAATCTGGTATTTCTCTTTGCTCGCAAGAGGAATTTTTATGACATCAACTGAAAGCAGATCTCTCAGATTCATCGGCGCTCCATGATACTTG
>RQOI01000446.1 GCA_003854995.1 Candidatus Zhuqueibacterota bacterium | reverse complement strand
GGTTTGGATATTTTTGGTTGCGGCCAAAGGTCTCACCAAATTGATCTTTTGTGTCTTTACCAGAAACTGACCTCTTACCTATTTGCGATGCCTGGTCACTGCAATCCCCAGTCGTTTCATTTTTGCCTGCAAAAACTGCCGCTTCATAAGCAGCAGTCGTGCAGCCTGGCTGACGTTGCCATTTGTTTCGCCGAGTGCTTTTTCAATGATCGTGCGCTCAAAATCGGCCATCACTTGCGCTTTCATCTGTGCGAACGAGGCGGCGCCGAGATTATGAATATCAATAGTCCCGGAGGCGCTGGTTTGTGTCTGCTGCAGCTCGAAAGGCAGGTCCTCAATCGTCAATTTTTCCCCTTCAGCCAATACGACGCTCTGTTCGATCACATGAATGAGCTGCCGAATATTGCCAGGCCAATCGTACTCGTAGAGGCGGCGCATCGCCAGGGCGCTGATGCGTTTGACCGGCTTACCGTGTCGAGAGGCAAATTGATCGAGATAATAATTCGCCAGTAGCGGGATATCTTCGCGCCGCTGGCGCAGGGGCGGCAGCTTGATCTCCATGACTTTGATGCGGTAATAGAGATCGCGGCGAAAGGCGCCGATCCCTATTTCATTTTCAAGGTTTTTATTGGTTGCGCTGATCAGGCGAACATTTGCATGAATGACGTCCTTGCCGCCAAGCCGGGTGAAAGACTGATCTTCCAGTACTCGCAGGATTTTTGCCTGCGTGTCGAGGCTCATATCTGCGATTTCGTCGAGGAATAGGGTGCCCTGATGCGCCAGCTCAAATTTGCCCGGCCGCTGGTCTATCGCGCCGGTGAAGGCGCCTTTCTCGTGACCAAACAGCTCACTCTCGACAAGGTCCCTGGGAATGGCGGCACAATTCATTGTTATATAGGGACCATCAGCGCGCGGACTGGCGCGGTGGATGTTGCGCGCCAGCAGTTCTTTGCCGGTGCCGCTTTCGCCGGTGATCAGGACGGTGACGTCTGTGGGCGCCACCTTATCGACGAGACGGTGAATCTGCTGTATGGCCGGACTGTCACCGATGATGTCTATCCCAGTCTTTTTCCCCACCTCCTGCTTGAGTTTGATATTCTCACGCTTGAGCGCAATTTGGTCCAACATCTTTTTGACCACCAGACGAAGCTCATCAATTTCGTACGGTTTGCTCAGATAGTCAAAAGCCCCGGCTTTCATGGCTTCCACGGCTATTTTTTCCGAGCCGTAAGCCGTGATCACAACGACGAGCGGCGGAACCGCCCGGCCTGATTGAATCGAGGCAAGCGCTTTGAGCAAATCCATGCCATTCATTTTGGGCATATTCATATCGCACAGCACCACGTCCGGCTGGTATGATTGTATCAACTCAAGGGCTGCTTGGCCATCCTTTGCTTCTTTGATATCAGCCGAGATGGACTGGAGCGCCTTGCGCATGGCGTAGCGGGCCGTGCCTTCATCATCCACGATGAGTATTTTTGCTTTGCAAGTCTCCATGGTCTGTCACTCGCCTTCATGCAGATGGTTTTCCAGTGTGACGGGTAAATAGACGGTGAAACTCGTCCCCGATCTCGCATTGGATTTAACATCTATAACACCGTTGAGTTCATTTACATTGCGTTTGACAATGGCGAGTCCCAATCCGGTGCCGACGGTCTTTGATGTGTAAAACGGCTCAAAAATCTTTTCATAAAATTCATTGGCAATGCCGGGACCATCATCCTGACAGATAAAGATCAAACAGGTGACATCCTTCATCTTATTCTGTCGCTCAATGCAGGCCGGGAGGTTGCCGACCGATAGCGACACCCGAACCGTGCCGTCTTGTTCGACGGCCTGGATGGCATTCAGCACGATGTTGAAAACGATCTCTCGAATGGATTGTCTTTTAGCGATGAGCGCCGGCATGGAATCAGGCCGTTGGAAATCCAGCATGATATTTTCCTGGTGCGCCTGGTGTTTCAATAACGCAAGCACTTCCTCGATGATCAGACCGACATCGATCCGTTCCGTCGATGTCTCAGCCGGGCGAGCGTAACTGAGCAGCTTTTCCAGAATACCATGCAGCCGGTTGATCTCGGTCATGACCAGGTTTAAATCCTGTCTCTCCTCCCCTTCGGCTTTTTCATGTAAAACCTGGACGATCGTTTTGATCGAGCTGAGCGGATTTTTTAATTCATGTGACATGGTTGTGGCGAGCTGTCCCAATGAAGTGGATTTTTCCGCCTGATGAATCCGCTCGATCAACTCGAACCGCTCCTGCACCAGACGGGCGTTTTCAATTGCCAAGCCAATTTGGTTGGCAAATGTTTGCAGCACATCCAGTTCATCGTCCGAAAATGGATTGCCTGTTTCTTTTTCCGCGAGAGCAATGAGGCCGCGTATATCCTGCTGGAAATAGACGGGCATTGCCAGCGCCAGATTGTTCCCTTTGAGAGCCGCGAATACTCGATGATCATTGAGCTGGCGTCGCGGACGAAAATGCCGCGTCTCTTGCAGCGCACTGATCAGCAGAGACAAATGGGGAAATTCAGCATCGCCACTTTTTTTAACCACGGCGAGGTGATCATCGTCTTTGTGCAAAATGATGATCGTGCATTCTGTCACTTTCAACGTGGCCACCATCGAGTGTCGAATCGTCTGCAGGAGTTGCTCCAAATCCACGATGCCGCTGATGCTGTCTGATAATTCACGGAGAAATTGCTGGTAATAGTAGCGATCTCTGAAGAATATTTTATCGAGGCGCGTCTGCAGCATGGAACGAAAAGGTTGAAAGGCAAAAACCAGAGCAATGAGCAGCAATCCTTCAATGAGCTCTTCATTCACTTCCGGGAACTGCGACAAGTATTGCCCAAACCTCCTGATACCGACGAGATAGATCGCCATCACGGTGCCATAGATCACCGAATGGACAAGGCTTGGTTTTATCACGAGTCGATAAAAGTTATACCGATAGACATAATAGAGAAAAACAGCCATCGCGATGGCCGGCGACAGCAGCATGAAAAGATCGAGATACTGGCCGGCGTATGGGAGACGATAAAACGAAAAGACATAGACGACGATGACTCCCAGGCCGATGCTCGCGAGAACATAGCTGATGTTTTTATAGAATCGACGATCCGATTCGTATTTTACTGTTTCAATCAGTTTTTCGGAAAACGTGACGAATATCGTGATTGAAAAAATCATCCATAAAGCGAATGGTATATTGACGATCTCACTGTGGCCGGCAGTGAGCGCTTTTCTCTGCAACAGAGCTGCGGCATTCATCGCGACGAATATGATGAATGGAACGTAAAATGTGAGTATGATGAAAATGTCTCTGATGCCGAGCCTGTCGCTGCCGCGAGCACTCTGCAAACTCGCCAGCTGGATGTGCAGGAGTGAAGAGGGAGTTAAGGTAAGCCCTGCATACGAAATGATCACCAGTGTTTTGACTTCGAGTTGTGCAACTGAACCGAATAAAAGATCGACGAGCAGGGACAGAAACTGTCCGCCGAACCAGAGTATGAATGATAAAAAGAGAATGCCAAATGCGACGTCAATGGCGCGCTTTGGCATTCGCTGCATGGAGAGAGTGAATAGTGTGACGGACAGGGCAACGCCAAAACCAAATCCTACAAGTGTGATGATATCGTAGAACGGCATGTAGGGCGCTAGATGACGATATTCAATCCCGACAGCACCGCGCTGATGGGATTGATCACTGTCACTGTCGATGAGCCGGCGAATAAGAGTCCCACGGCTCTGTTGTCTTGACTGACGATGAGCGAACCTGAATCACCCGGATCTGACATATGATTGGCAAATATCTGCTGCTCAAAGAGAGCCGTCGTGCTGCCGTAGCTCACCTCAATTGTGGCATCCAGCGCGTTTATGACGCCCTCCGTATAGCCCGTGGTTCGGCCGCTCTTTTTCACCTTCATGCCGATAGAGGCCTCTGCAGTCCCGGTGACCGTGCCAATTTTCAGGATTGCATCCTCGATGATCGCATCGTTCACCGGCCTGGCGACGGCGGCATCGATGAGGTTAACCACCTCTGCTTTGACCTGTTTGAGTCGAGTGCCAGAGCCGATCAGAGCTGCGAACGTATTGAGCAGCGATTCGAAAAAAGCAGCGATCGGGCAATTGTCATCATCATCGCCACCGCCGCCTTTCCAGCTAATTTTCATGAAACGCTCAAGATCAGCAATCCGATCCTGGGGATCTTTTCCACCATCGGCGCGTCCCGGCTGCAGGATCGAGTCGCCCTTTGAGGCGCTGTTGCTATTTGCCAGGACATGGTTGTTCGACAAAATCAGACGTTCATTCGTCGTCGCATCCCGAACGACAGCGCCAAATGTGCCGGCGGTGATCGCATAATGTCCGATGCTGATGCCCGGCATGGCCGGTCGATGCCGGCCTTGTGGATTTTGAAATGCATAGATTTCACCTACAGCTGTAACGTCCGTAGTGATGCCATCTATCTCTTTCGGGATGATATCTTTTGATGAGAGAGTGGACGCTGCAACTTTTTCCTGAACGAACACTTTGAGCGACAGCTCTTTCTCCGCCTTGCCCGCTGTTTCTTTGCGGCCTACGCCGATACCAATGACGTTGGCCTTTTTCATGAGTCCTTTTTGTGTTTTTTGCCGCAAGATGGATATCGTCTGAGCATCGGACATGCTGACCTCCGGATAAAATGAGTATATTTTTTTCAAGGCAGAAAAACGTGTTGTATATAAACGCTGGAGTGCTTAAAATCGCGTTTACATCTTTTCATTTATAGAAAAATACAACAAACAGAAATACGAATAAAATCCGCCATTCACGGAAATTTTTGTTAAGGATTTGCAGTTGACGTCGAACAAAGAGATCAGCCGCCTCATTTTTCTGATCGCCCTCACCTTGATGATTGAAGCGCTCGGCCTGCCACAGCTATTCACAGGACCGTTGGTGAACATGATGCTCATTCTCACATCTTTGACCGTTGCGCCTGTTGCGGGCATTGCCCTTGGCGTCATCACACCGATGGTCGCAGCCCTGCGAGGGCAACTGCCTGGCTTTCTGTTGTTCATGATGCCGTTCATCATCCTCGCCAACGCTGCCTTTGTCGCGGTTTTTTCTCTTTTGCGCAGATGGCGGCGCGCTGCAAATGTATTATTGTCCTTCTCCGCCTGGCTCGGACTGCTCTGCGGGGCATTGGTCAAATTCCTTGTCCTGTACTATGCGACGCGATTGGCGCTGCCTCTGTTGGTCGGGGCAAACGTGCCCGAAAAGCTCATTGCCATGATGTCCCTGCCGCAATTTTTCACCGCCCT
>RQOI01000002.1 GCA_003854995.1 Candidatus Zhuqueibacterota bacterium | reverse complement strand
GAGAGACAGGGATTCGAACCCTGGGTAGGTTTGCACCTACAACGGCTTAGCAGGCCGCCCCATTCGACCACTCTGGCACCTCTCCGGGTATGGTTCTGCACAGCCCGACGCGGCTGCGGAGGGCGGGGGACTCGAACCCCCAAGGGCGTGAGCCCGGCGGTTTTCAAGACCGCTGCCTTACCTGTTAGGTCTAGCCCTCCATACTCAAGACAGAAAAGATACAAAAATTGATCGAGTTAGTCAATTACTATTTTCGGCAAATCGATCATACAGTTCGAATGAAATTTTTGCCGCCCAATTGCTGCACACAGTTTTTCAGCTCCAGAGTCAGCAAGATCCCGAGCGCTTTAGCGACGGGCAGACGACATTGCAAGGCAATCGCATCCACGTGTTTGGGCTCGTGCGACAGCGCGTTGAAGATGAGCTGTTCAAGGTCTGAAAGCTGCTGCAAAAGCGTTTGCTGTGCGTCCGCATTTTGTCGAAAAGTCTGGCCGATCTCGTCCAGGATATCTTCAACGGTCGTGACCAGCTTGGCGCCCTGCTGAATCAAATAGTTGCTGCCAAAGCTCTTGGGATTGTTGATGTTGCCCGGCAGGGCAAAGACATCTCGGTTCTGTTCCAGAGCGAAATCGGCGGTGATCAGGGCGCCGCTCTTTTGTCCCGCCTCGACAATCACTGTTCCCAGCGACAATCCGGAGATGATGCGGTTGCGACGGGGAAAATGCGGCGCATCCGGCTTGGCGCCCATGGCGAACTCGCTGAGGACCACTCCCCGCTGGGTGATCTCTTCGGCCAGATTTCGGTTCTCCTCCGGATAGATCTGATCAACGCCGGAGCCGAGCACAGCGACGGTCGCCCCGTTCACCTGCACCACAGCGCGATGGGCAATGGTGTCCACTCCCCTAGCTAGACCGCTGACCACGACGATGTCGCGAGTCGCCAGCTCACGGGCGAATCGATCAGCCATCAGTTTGCCGTAGATACTCGGCAATCTTGTACCGACAATGGCAACCGCAGGCGTCTGCAGACAGCCTACCTGCCCCTTAATATAAAGAACGAGAGGCGGATCGCTCACCTGTTTCAAGAGTCGCGGATAATTCTCATCCCAGTAACTGACCAGCTTGACTCCACAGTAACGGACGCGCTCCATCTGCGTGCGCACGATCGATGCATCGCCGCCTCTCTTGATCTGGGCCGCCAAAGCCTGGTCAATCCCATCGACCTCAACGAGTTGCCTGGCGGACGCTGCCAGTATCTTTTCAGGGGATCGAAACCTGGCCATCAAATTTCGAATGCGTGACGAACCGATCCGCGGAATCGTGCATAACAAGAGCAGGTCCGCAACATCAAAATGGTCTGGCATGAACCTCCCCGGCGCCTCATCTGGCAATCAATTTTCCAATGTCGTCCAGATCATCGACAGCAGCTTTTGCAGGTTATCACCGCGCACGGCCGATATCAATATCTCACCATCGCGCAACGTTCGCCTGCCCTGCAGATAGGTCGGCTGATCGGGCACGAGATCTCCTTTGGTGTAAACGATGAGCTGTTTTTTCTGAACCAGCATCGCACTGAACGACTGCAATTCATTTATTAAAGAGCGATAATCATCGTCAATATTCTCAGATGTAATATCGAGTAATATGAGCAAAATTTTCGTACGCTCGATGTGGCGTAAAAACTGGTGCCCCAGTCCCTTGCCCGCGTGGGCGCCTTCGATGAGGCCGGGGATATCGGCCATGACAAAACTTTTGTATTCATCGATGCGCACGATGCCGAGGTTGGGGACGAGCGTGGTGAACGGATAATCGGCAATTTTGGGTTTTGCGGCGGATATGCGCGATAACAGCGTCGATTTGCCGGCATTCGGCAGCCCCACGAGCCCGACATCTGCCAAGAGCTTCAGCTCGAGACTGATCTCCATCTCTTCGCCCGGGCGTCCCGGCTCCCACTCGCGCGGCGCCTGATGCGTCGGCGTCACAAAATGGGCGTTTCCCCGTCCGCCCTTGCCGCCGCGAGCAATGACGTGCCGCTGCCCGTGCGCGATCAGATCCACGATCTGGCCGGTTTTGCGATTTTTGATGATCGTGCCGACCGGCATTTTGATGACGACATCCTCCGCGCTGCGGCCCGTCTTGTTCGAACCCTGCCCGTGTTGACCTCTTTTGGCCTTATACCGTCTGGTATAACGAAAATCAAGCAGGGTGTGAATGTGCTCGTCCGCCAGCAGGACAATATCGCCGCCCTTGCCGCCGTCGCCGCCAGAGGGCCCGCCCTTGGGGACATATTTTTCGCGCCGAAACGCGACGCAGCCATCGCCGCCGTCGCCGGCTTTCACGGTTATGATCGCGTAATCAATAAACACAGGCTCATTCCACAGGTGTGTAAAAAAAACACCGGCCACATGTCACCTGTGCCCGGTGCTCATTCATTCATTTGCGGGGAGTTTTCAGGCTCGTTGGGCGAATGAGAGTCTTTTGTGCTTCGAGTCCAGGCCAAGCTTTTTGAGAGTTTTGCGCACGCCAAACCAGCCGAGCTTCCTGTTGCCGTATTTCGGGCTGTTCAGAGCGCGGGCGATTTGAATCGTTCCGGCTTGCGGCATCTCTTTGATTATTTTTTTAATGTTGTCTTCGAGAGAGGCAACCTGCTGCGGGGATTCGGCAAAATCCACTGTCGCGCTGCCCTTTTCTTGCCTGGCCATCGCACTGCGGCTCACGGGCTCATGCATCCTCGCCGGCGACGATGTGAAAGAACCAGAGATCTCGAAATCTTTGATGGCATCCTGAAGGGAGTCGAACGCTTTCAGGATGTAATGGAATTCCAGCAATTCAAAGACCTCATACACTTCCGGTATCATGCCGACGAGTTTCAGGTCGCCGCCTCGTTCTCGGATGCCCTTTATTTCGCTTATAAATATGCCCCAGCCGGCGCTGCTCACATAATCAACGCTGCCCAGGTCGATGATGATATTAGAAGAACCACGTTCCAGCAGCTTGGTGAGGTGATGTTCCAGCTCTGAGGACGTCGTCGTGTCAATATATCCCCCGACCTTTATAATTGAGACATTGTTGCTGTTCTCGACTTTTAATTGTATTCCTTCCATATCCCTCTCCGATTTAAATCCGTTGGGGACAATCCCAATGAGTGATTAAAGATAGCAGTCTATAGTCTAATTGTCAATATAAAAACAGCATAAACCTTTCAATATTTCTCCAGAAATGCCCTGGTCCGCTGGATGCGCGCGCGCACATCCATGCGATCCGGAGCAATATGCAGCAGGCGCTCCCAGTGATGGATGGCTTTTTCAAATTCTCCCTGCTTGGCGTACGAGATGGCGAGATTTTCGCACGCCTTTTCGTTCATCGGGTCCAAGTCAATGACGCGCTCGTACTCGTTCGAGGCTTGCTTGAATTTCTTTTCCCGAAAATAGGCGTTGCCGAGCAATGAATGGGCGCGATGATCCCGGGGATATTTCTCCGCCAAGGAGTTGAGCTTTTTTATCGCGGCATCAAACTGCGACTCGCCATAGAGATGCATCGCATCTCTTATCTCTGCTTCAATAATTCGATTTTGCTCGCTCGCATCCTCATCAACCGGCGCATGATCGTGCAAAAACTGCTGCATCTTGCCGTCATTCGTCATGGCATCTTTGATGAGCTCATCAAACTCTTCATCATGCTGCGCAAAGAATGACTCTTCGTCATTTGACACCGAGACGAGCCTGTCCAGCGATATCCGCTCATCCTTTTCATCGACATCTCGTCCATGCTCGACATCTTGCTCTTGATCAACTTTTGTCGGCTGATCATCATCGTCGACCTCCGAAAAGGAATTCTCCGATGCCAGCAAGGTGTCGCTGAGCTCCTGGTCCAGATCACCATCATCGCCGATGAGGCCAAATTCGTCTTCAAGTTCCAGAAACTCTTCGAATGGATCGGCAAAGTCATGATCCTGCGAAAAAATCTCAGAATCGGGCGACAGGGCTTCATCCCTTCCATTATTACCGTCATTCGCTGTTTCTTCGGAAGATTCTGTCATCCAGTTTTCAAATAAATCATCATCCTGCGGAGAGGGCGCGGCGAATTCGGCATCGGCGTCTTCCTGTGCCAGGACCGACTCATCTTCAGGCGCATCGAGTTCAGAATCGGCGAACGATACGTCCGGGAATCCACTGTTGAGATCGAACAACTCTACTTCTTCCTCGTCCTGCAGCGCCTGATCGTTTTCGAAATCTGGATTTTGCTCGTCCGGCATGACGTCTGTCTCTTCTGCAAAGCCGAATTCGAGGCCGAAATCATCCGCGTCATCCGCACGATAGTCGGACAGCATATCCAGTTCGTTGCGCTCACCGAAAAGCGTCTCCTCTATCTGATCCATCTCGTCGTTCTCGTCCAGATCAGCGTCGTGAAATTCTTTGAGCTCATCCTCGGAAACGATCGTGAATCGGTCAGTTGTCGACGACGCCGCCTCCAGGTCGTCGCTGCGCTCAGCCTCAGCCATCTCCCTGGCAGAGGCATCATCATCGACAAAGCTGAAGAGTGAGCCGAGGTCCTCATCTTCGTCGACCTGTGCCGGCGGCTCGCCGCTCTCCACCTGCGGCGCCTCTTCTTCCTGAGGCTCGCCGGTCTCCGCCGGCGGCGCCTCTTCTTCTTTCGGGCGTTTATCAAAGATATCTTCCAGCGGCGCCATCAGCAACGTCTTTTTGTCAATGGCAAAGACGTTCGGCGTCGTCCACTCCTTCGACTCCTCGGCCGGCGCTTCACTCTGCGCGGCATCCTTCTCTTCTGCAGCGGTCGTGTCCGGCTTGACCTCTTCCTCGTGCGGCTCTTTTTCATCATCGGCTTCTTCGTACTGTGTCCGATTCATGATGAGCTTGCCATCGAGCGTCATCATCGGCGTGCCGGGCGCCTTGATGCGCTTTTTCTTGCCGCCGCGCTGCACAAAAGCCTCTCGCAACTCCTTGGTATTCAAGCGCATGCGGACGAGCTCTTCATAGATCCGCGATATCGGGATCTCGGCGAATTCATATCGTTCGGTCCGCAGCTCCTCGCTGATTCGCTTGGCCCCGTATTCCGGGAAGCGGCGAATAATGTCAAAGATTTTATTTTTTTCCTCGATGCTCAGATGTTTGGCTTCAACCTGATCCATCACCTCGCTGGCGACATAACTGCCGACGCCCTCGCTGTCGAATCTTTCTTTGTATTTCTGATAATAAGAGTAGGTCGAAATGCCCGATTCGCGACAGGCCTCCTTGATGCCGATGCCGTTTTGCACCAACTGATAAGCCCGCACTGCGCGCCCATATTCGACCTGTTCAGCCGACATTTTTTCTTTGATGGCGACAAGGGTTATGTCATCGTTCTGCTCGCTGCCTTCGGTGAATACATTCATCTCAGATCTTAGAGTCTCGATGAACTCATCCGCCGTCTTTTTGCCGGCCTCGCGAATGAGGCGCAGAAATCGCTCTTCACCGAACAGACGTCGCTTGGGATTCATCGCTTCGGTGACGCCGTCCGTATAAACCAGCAAAATGTCATCTTCCGCCAGCGCGATCGTGTCCGATTGAATCGACTTGCGGAACAGATCCTT
>RQOI01000055.1 GCA_003854995.1 Candidatus Zhuqueibacterota bacterium | reverse complement strand
CTTTATCCTGCAGCAGCTTGTTCGGAAGAGGATATTTTTCCACCTGTCGGCTGTAATAAGCCAAACTGAAGAGGTGTCGCAAATGGGATGAACAGGCCGGCAGTTGCGCGGACAGGACGATGCCCGGCCATCGCTGTTTGAAAGCGTAATAGAGCTTTTCTTTATAGTGCGGATGATCCGGATCAAGATAATCAGGATTATAGTCGGGGTCATTGCCCAGCCCATAATAGTCATCGACTAAAAGCCGTTTGTAGTCCAGATAGACAGTGAAGCGCGAGTTTTTACCCGCTGCGGGCACATCGAGAAACAGATAGGTCGAAAGCATGCCCTCTGTGGACATTTTGATGCTCAGCGTCGTATTCCATCGATAGGGATTGATCGCTCCGTCGCCGTACTGAAAGAAGAACAGGTTGCCGCCGGCGGCAAAGCCTTCACCGTCTTTGTATGATGCGTTCGGCAGGCCCGCGACATGGAAACCGGTGAGTTTTTCCTCGGCAACGATCATGATCGGCGTCAAGAACAGAGCGGCGATGATTTTGAACTGGACTTTCATTCCATCATTGTGTAGAAATGAACATGCTGGCCTGCTCCTTGAACACCGCTATATCGAGAAAAGAATCGAGATCACCACTGTTCAGAACGCGCTTCGCCAGGCGGGCGAGGTATTTGTCACTGGTGCGATAGATCAGATGCGAATCGGCGTAATTTTCCAGGCCGCACGCCTCCAGCAGCAGATGGAGCGACGCACGAGTGAAAAATGAGCGGTGATATCGCGGATGATTCCCGCCTCGCCATTTCCTGGCTGCCGGCGATAACTGAAATTTCAAGCTGTGCAGATTCGGCACTTGAATGAAAAGGATTCCTCCTGGTTTGAGCAGCGACCACACATTTTCCAGCGCCGCGCGCGGATTGTGCATGTGCTCCAGCACATGCCACAGGGTGATGATGTCATAGGAACCGGTTAGATTGAATTCCTTCTCGATGCTGCAAATGTGCACAGTGATATTGAGGTGTTCGGACGCATACGCGCCGGCGAGCCGGGATATCTCAACGCCCTCGACAATGAAGCCATGTTGCTGCGCGTGTTCGAGAAAATAGCCACGGCCGCAACCGACATCCAGCAGAGCGCCCGTCTGTCTGTGCGCTTTGATCCAGCCGAGACGCTGCTCGTTGATCCGCCACGCCCCTCTGATGTTCTCATCCGAGCTGGCGGCGCTGTATTCTGGCAGGTCAGCGGAGCGAAAATAGCGCTCATAGTTATGCTGTTCATCTTCCAGAGCAATGGGATTCGCCAGATAGACAAATCCGCATTCTCGGCAGGTCACGATGCGAAACTCATCAACGCTGTATTTGAGCCGGGTTTTGTTCAGCCGGCAGACTGGACAATTTCGTATTTGCATAGACGTATTCGAAAAAAAGCCCGTGTTTGCACGGGCCTTTCTTTGCATCACCAGACTTATCGTGCGACGCCGAGCGGCGAGAAATAGATCATCACAAATACAATGATGCTCAGGATGATGACCGTGTTGATGACGTCCCATTTGTTCCAGCTGGCGCGGGAGGCCTTGCGGTCTTCGGGCGTCAGGGAGGCGAATGTCAGGCCTTTGAGTTTTTCCTCTGCTGGCGCCTTGGTCAGCAGACTGACGACGACCAGGAGCAGGACGCAAAAGGCAAAGAGCAGCGGCGCATAATACAAAAAGTTGAAATTGGCCAGGGCGCCCAAAAATCCGCTTGCCCCTTTGGCCACGGATTCGAGCAAGAGCTTGATCATGCCCAGGATGAAACCGGCGATGAGCGCG
>RQOI01000054.1 GCA_003854995.1 Candidatus Zhuqueibacterota bacterium | reverse complement strand
GAATCCACTTCCATGTGCGAATATATCTGCGTTGTCTTGACATCTTTGTGTCCGAGCAGTCAAATAGCTTAATCCCTGACGCACCGAATAGAAAATCCATTCACCTTTGGGTGGTTCGCTCGTTCGATGGAGGAAGAGTTATTGTTCAGGGCCCAGCACCATGCTGTGTAGCTATTGCTCTCCGTGGAAGACCAAAAGTACGCGTCGGAGCCGAGATTGCTAAACTGACCCGTGCTATTTCGGTACCCGCCAGGCAACGCAAAGAAGCCGCTTTCGTTCGCCGCGCCGATGTTCGGGCTACCCCAGTGCGCTGTACCAGCCTCTTTCATTTTTCCGCCGGCGACTGCATCTCCACCGAGATAATCTATCAATATCTGCCATTCCGCATCTGTTGGCACGTGCCAGTGGGCAGGGGCAATGTTGCGAACATCGTTGACGGCGTACCAGTTGTACAACAGGCCATAGGTACTGAAATTGGCAGGACTGTTATTATAGACGCACCATGCGCCGGTAGCCAAGCTCGCCCACACGTTTGCATCTGTCACATTAGGCATGGCCTCGCCGTTGCGGTAGCTTATTACTTTCAGGTCTTCCGCCATCCACCACTGATTACCGATTTTGACCGTGCGATAGATGTTTCCCCAGACATCAGTGACAGTCCTTATGACCGAGATATTGAGCACTAGATTTTCGGTGAGGGTCAGGTCACGTTGTTCCCAGGTTTCAATGTTTTCCCCATTGATCCTCACAGTGTACATATCTCCGGCATCTTTGTGCAGACCGCCATTGCCCAATGGTGCGGATGCAGTTGCATGGGTGGAATTGATCGTCCGCTGATTATGATGGCCATCGACCAGCGTCATTTTTCTCACCATTCTGCTGCCGTTCACCTCCAATGAATAGACATAAACGCCCGCCGAAACTCCTTGACCCTCGTCATCGGTGCCTCTCCAGATAACCTGCCCTGAGCTATTTTGAAAATCGTCAAGAAGGGTTTTCACTTTACGTCCCAGGACGCTGTAAACCTGAATAGTGACATGGGAGGGTTGTGAGATTTCATAGCCGATCACGGTCGACGGGTTAAAAGGATTGGGGTAATTCTGCAGCAAGTGAAAATCACTGGTTTTTGCCGGGAAGTCTTTTTCAACTCCTGTTTGTATCAGAATGACAAATTGACCTTGTTTGTTTGTCAGAAAGTTGAAGGAGCGTCTGGGATCCTCTTGATCTATTAGTGTAACCAGCGCGTTTGCTACTGGTTCAGCTCCGTTGCCCAAATATTCTGCGCCATTATCGGTCACGGTTCCCTGCAGCACGATTTGGGAAAGTAATGTTGGCAGCGGCACAAGAAAGAATAAGGCCAATAGCGCGATCTGTTTTTGTGTAAACATGTTTTCTCCTCCCTATGCTAAGGAATAATTTAAAATACTGGATGAGAAAAAAGATCTCTGCAGAAATGAATCGATCTTTTTCTCCTGAAAGAAAAGTACCCTTTTCTCACTATATAAAAAAAGCACAATCCAACTCTTCGTGCCAGCTAAATTGTGCCTTTCGTCGATAAAAAACCATCGCCACCCCGCATTGTTATCCGCCCTCTGGCTATTCTCATAATAATAAATCCAGCCAAGAATTTCAAGTGTTATTGCAGAAAATTTAGCAATGGGCTTGTCTGTTTGCAGGGATGGGCAGGTATTATTCTTCTTAAAAAGTCCACTGAGCACAGTAAATCACCCTACAACCGTAAACTGGTCATCTCAAAGGAATACAACTTGTCGCTGGCACTCAAAAGCGGCCAAAGCGCCCACCGACTCGCCTGCAGGCTCATCTGTTACAGACTGTCTGTCATAAGAAATTTGAAAAAACTCTTGCTTTAATGGCAGTGAATACGTACAATATTATAAAAGAATACGTATTCTGAGGTGCAACTATGGATGCAAAATTGACTCTCAAGTTAGATAAAGCAGTCATCGAAAAAGCCAAATCATTTGCTAAAAGCAATAAGACAAGTTTATCATCCCTTGTCCAAGGTTTTTTTGAGCGACTCCCGGAAAAAGAAACTCAACTGAATTTATCTCCGACCGTGAAGGAACTCGTCGGTGTGCTGGAAATCGAAAACGAGTCAGAAATCGATGTTTACAAAGAGCAATATTTGTCGGAGAAATATCTACATGAATAAGATATTTATCGATACAGATGTCATCCTTGATCTGCTTCTCAACCGTCACCCTTTTTCATCATCATCGATGAAACTTTTCACACTTGTCGAAGAGAAGGACGTGGCAGCATACACATCACCGGTTGTGCTGGCAAATATTTACGACATATCAGCAAAACTGACCGATAAAAAAAGTGCGCTAAAGCACATTCGCAAGCTATTGACATTGATGAGAATAGCCGTAGTGAATGAAAAAATAATGCTGCTGGCAGCCAATTCCTCATTCAAGGATTTTAAAGATTCTATTCAGTATTTCTCAGCTAAAAACGAGAGAATCGGTTTTTTTATAACGAGGAACAAAAAGGATTACAAAGTCACTGATTTGACCGTTTGTACACCAGAGGAGTATCTGACCGTATACCATCACCCTTCAAACTGAAAATTCCTCTGTTTTTGATTTCCTTGGCTAACAGATACGCCTGATCGACAGCGCAATTTTGACCCGATCCCTTTAGAATGAATCGGGATCGGGTCAATGAATTGCAGATCATTTGATCAGCAGCAGCCGGCGCGTCTCGCTCCCCTGCGCCGAGCTGAGACGAATCAGATAGAGGCCGCTGACAACATCGTTGCCGGTTTCATCTGCACCATCCCAGTGCATGGCATGCTGACCGGCATCGAGCGTCGCATCGACGAGCAGACGCACCCTCTGGCCGACCGTGTTATAGATCGCCAATGTGATGGTTCCCGGCTCGGCCAACTCAAAACGGATCGTCGTGGCGGGATTGGCGGGATTGGGAAAGATATCCATGTTTTGCACTGCCGCCTGCCCGCTACTTCCGGTCACCGCCGAGGCGGTCAACACAGATGCAGCCCGGTCGAGAGTCCAGCCGCTTTTGACGACATCATCGATGGTGACGGTGAACGTTCCCGTCGGGCTCTTGAGTTCATTTGATTCGCAGGCTGCAACACCGGCAGCGTTCGTCAGACTGACATCCACATCCGTGGTCAGACCAGACCAGTGGCTGTTGACCGTGGCATCCGCGATCGGCGCACCATCGAGACTGGTCACACTTATCGCTGCCACTGCTTTGGTGAAGAGATTTTTGCCGGCTTTGCGCGTCACCAGGCTCAGGGTGATATTGGCGACCTTGAAAGTGTTCTCGACCGGTTCGTCGCTGATCACGGCGGTCGTCGTGGCGCCATCTGAAGCCTCGCCGTCATTCACTGTCAGACTCACGGTATAGGTGCCGGCAGCGCTATAGGTATGCGACGGAGACATCGTCGTCGATGTCGCGCCGTCGCCAAAGTTCCATGCATAGGTGAGGGCGTCGCCATCAGGATCATAAGAGCCGCTGCCGTCAAATTGCACCGCAATGCCCGGCGTGCCGGCATAGGGTCCGCCGGCATCTGCCACCGGCGTCTGGTTGCCACCGCCGCTGTAGCCGAGCGCCGCAGCGGCATCGACAATGCCCCAGCCGTACTCGCTGTCCCAGCCGGACGCGCCGTGGTCTTC
>RQOI01000053.1 GCA_003854995.1 Candidatus Zhuqueibacterota bacterium | reverse complement strand
TTTTGCCATCGCTGCACCGCCGTCGATCATTGTCACGTCGCCAAACGGCGGCGAGCAGTGGCAGGTTGGCGCGCGCCATGAGATTCTCTGGACATCGATCAATTGCAGCGGCGCAGTCACCATTGCGCTGAGTCGCGATGCGGGCGCCACGTGGGATGTACTGAGCGACAGCACGCAGGACACGGGCGAATACAGCTGGACGGTCACCCTGCCGGCGTCGGACGCCTGTCTCGTCAAAGTATCGGACGTCGACGAGGCTGTCTGGGATATGAGCGATGCCGTTTTCACCATTCTGCCGCCAACCCAACCGACGATCGCAGTGACCGCGCCGAACGGCGGCGAGAACTGGCCAATTGGCTCAGCGCAGCAGATCACCTGGTTCGCCCAGGATGTCGAGCGCGATGTGACCATTGAGCTGAGCAGGGACAATGGCGTGAGCTGGGAGATTCTGGGGCAAGCTGCTGCGGACAGCGGCCTCTTTCACTGGATGCCGACCGCGCCGGCCACTGAGGCAGCGCTGGTGCGCGTGGCCGCCGACCAATCTGCGAGCGACACGAGCGACGCCGTTTTTCGCATCAGCGACAAACCGGCCATCACCCTCATTGCGCCGAACGGCGGCGAAAAATGGCAGATCGGCGCAACGCAGTCCATCACCTGGAGCTCCGTCAACACCAGCGGCGTGGTCAAGATTCAACTGACGCGCGACAACGGCGCCACCTGGGAGACCATCGCCCAGTCCGAGGACACGGGCAGCACCAGCTGGCTGGTGACCGGACCGGCGTCGCATAGCTGCCTGGTGATGGCGGCGGATGTCAGCGGCTTGCCGCTCGACACCAGCGATGGCTCTTTCACCATTCTCGAACAGCCCGCCATCGAATTGAACAGTCCGAATGGCGGCGAAACGTGGCACATCGGCGACGAGCAGGTCATCATGTGGGAATCGACGAACGGCGGCTCGCTCATAAAGATAGAGTTGTCGCGCGACAACGGTTCGACCTGGACGCAGCTCGTCGGCGACGCGGCAAATTCCGGCAGCTGGACATGGGTGGCGCAGGCGCCGGTGAGCGAGAGCTGTCTGGTTCGCGTCACTGATGTGACACAAGTGATCAGTGACAAGAGCGACGCGGTCTTTCGCATCGACTACCCGACGGGCGTTGCGCGCCTCAATGACGAGGTTCCTGTTGATTTTACCCTGCAGCAGAACTTTCCGAATCCCTTCAATCCGGTGACGCGCATTCAGTATCAGATCGCATCCCGTGCACAAGTGCGACTGGTCGTCTACAACATTCAAGGCGGCGAAATCGCCACGCTGGTCGACGAAACGCAGGATGCCGGCGCCTATATGCTCAGCTGGCATGGTCTGGATGGAAATGGCGCCCCGGCGCCGTCCGGCGTCTACTTTTATCGGCTGACAGCCGATAGCTTTACCGAAACCAGGCGCATGATATTGATGAAATGATCTGCTTCTCCTCTCAGAAAAAGGCCGCCGCTCGTTATTCAGAGCGGCGGCTTTTTTTCAGTTCTAAAGCCAACCACAGAGCACGCCGAGATGCACAGAGATATTGGCCGATTTCGCTGCATTTCCTCTGTATTACAAATCACAACATTGTGTTTTTTTTGGCAAAGCTTTTCGAAGGAAAAGAACTCGATCATTCAGCATAACCATGCCCCTTACGGGATATGCCCCTTACGGGATATTCCGGATGGGAGATGTAAACGGACATTCGTCCGAGTGGGATAAATATCCCGCTCTATTGTCCGCCCAGGACGGATGTCCTGGGCGATCGTGCGATTGATTTTCTAATTCGTGGTCATTCGTGTATCATTCGTGAGAATTCGTGTTCTCTTTTTTTAGTTGCGGCCAAAGACCGCGCTGCGTCGATCTTTTGTATCTTTGCCAGTAACCGACCTTTTTCCAACGTAGTGCAGAAATAGTTGGCTTTTACCATTAATTTTTGTAATTTTCCGGCCATCATGAATTGATAAGGGGATACATGAAGCCGGAAAACAGATCTGCTTTCAACTTTATCAACAGCTATATGAAAAGATACTGGCGCCTCGTCATCTACGGGACGTTAGCGATCATTTTTTCAAGCTATCTGCAAACGATCATTCCCGTCATCACGGCAGACGCGATCGACTTTATCCGAACAGCGCACTCGGGCCAACCGTACGAGCTCGCATCGCTCTATCGCTTTCTCTTTGCCGACGACATGCTGCCCGGAACTGTCCTGCTCTGGCTGGGCATCGCCCTGACAATCGTGGCCGCGCTGCTGGCCATCGTGCGCATCCTGTCGAGGGTCTTTCTCATCAGCATCTCTCGCCATGTCGAGTACGACATGCTGAACGACTATCTGCGTCATTTGCAGAAAATGTCGCAATATTTTTTTCAGCGCAATAAAACCGGCGATCTCATGTCGCGCGCCACCAGCGATATTTCAGCCATCCGGCGGCTGACCGGCCCCGCCATCATCCAGTTCAGCTCCACCCTGGTGATGTTCATCTTTGCGCTCTATTTCATGTTTCGCATCAGCATTCCGCTCACGCTCGTCGCGCTGTCGCCGCTGCCGTTGATCGTCTTCATTGTCTACAGCCGGGTTGGGAAAATCCACGCGCTTTTCAATCTCATTCAGGAACAGATATCAACACTCACCTCCAGAGCGCAGGAAAACTTTTCCGGCATCAGGGTGATCAAATCGTATGTGCGCGAAAAATTTGAGATCGACGCCTTCAGGCGAGAGAGCGACGAATACATCAAGCGCAACATATCATTGGCTCGCGTCGATTCCTTTCTGCACGCCTGGCTGGAATTCTTGCTGGGTCTTGGCGTGATTGCGGTGATCTGGCTGGGCGGCCGGCAGGTGATTGACGGCTCGATAACCCTGGGACAACTGGTGGCCATGTTGTCCTATGTCGGCATGCTGGCCTGGCCGATGATCTCGGTTGGCATTCTGCTCAACACCTGGCAGAGAGGCCTGGCCGCGGCGCAGCGGGTGCAGGAGGTGCTGAATGCGCCGGTCGACATCAAAGAGAACGATGCGGCGGCGATCGATATCGGCGGCGCCATTGAATTTAAAAATGTCTCTTTCACCTATCCGGGAACCGAAAAAGCAGTCCTGAGGGACATTTCAATACAGGTGCAAAAGGGCAAAAAGCTGGCGATCGTCGGCGCGACCGGCGCCGGCAAATCGACGCTGGTGCACCTCATCCCGCGGCTCTACGAGCCGACGGCCGGGCAGATTCTCATCGATGGCGTGGACATCAGGACGATTCCGTTGCAGGTCCTGCGGCACAGCATCGGTTTTGTGCAGCAGGAGAGTTTCCTCTTTTCCGATTCGATCGCCGACAATATCGCTTTCGGCGTCGTCGAACAGGATCAGGAGGCCCTCATCAGGGCGGCGGCGGCATCACAGCTCGCACTGGATATAGACCAATTTCCGGACGGGCTGGAGACCATCATCGGCGAGCGCGGCATCACCCTGTCCGGAGGGCAAAAACAACGCACCTCCATCTCGCGCGCGATCCTGAAACAGCCGCGAATCCTCATCCTCGATGACGCGCTCTCGGCTGTGGACACATATACGGAGGAGGAAATCCTGCGCGCGATTCGACCGATCATGCATGAGCGGACGACCATCATCGTCGCGCACCGGATCTCGACCATCAGGGATGCGGACCACATCATTGTTTTGCAGGATGGCGCCATCGCCGAACAAGGTACGCATCAGCAGCTGCTGAATATCAAGGGCATCTACTTTGACATGCACCAACGGCAAAAACTTGAAGAGACATTGCGCGAAATAAATTGAGGCATTTTTGAACTATCCTGACGAAGAAATACTCGGAAAAGCATTTGACAGCCGATTGATGCGACGGCTGTTCAAATTTCTCTGGCCTTTCAAATGGGCTGCCCTGTTGTCGTTCAGCGTCCTCTTCCTGATATCGGCAGCAGAGCTGGCCGGCCCCTACATTCTCAAGCTGGCGATCGACGAGGAGCTCAGCGCCGGCGATTACCCAGGCCTGGTGCGCCTGGTGATGTTTTACCTGGTCATCCTCATCGTCCAGGCGGTCGGTCAATACAGCTATCATTTTCTCAGCCTCAAGCTGGGGCAGAAGGTGATGTATGACATCCGTCTGCAAATCTTCACCCATCTGCAAAAGCTGCCGCTCTCCTTCTTTGACAAGAACCCGGTCGGACGCCTCGTCACGCGAGTCACCAATGACGTCGAAACGCTGAACGAGATGTTATCGGAAGGCGTCGTCTCCATACTGGGCGATGTCATCCTGCTCATCGGCATCACCATCGTCATGTTGATGCTCAATTGGCAGCTGGCGCTCGCCTCTCTCATTGTGCTGCCGTTCATGCTGCTGGCCACCGATATGTTTCGTAAAAAAGTTCGGGAGGCCTATCGAATGACGCGGACGCGACTGGCGAGGATCAACAGCTTTTTGCAGGAAAACATATCCGGCATGGCGACGGTGCAGCTTTTCAATCGCGAGCAGGAAAATTACCGGCGATTCGAAAAGCTGAATGACGACCATCGCAAAGCCAATCTGGAATCGCTGCGCTACAGCAGCTATTTTTTCCCGGTCATCAGTTTTTTGGCGACCCTGTCCACAGCGCTCATTTTCTGGTATGGCGGGCTGCGGGTTTTTGACAATGTTCTGTCGCTTGGCGTGCTGGTGGCCTTTATGCAATACATACGCCGCTTTTTCATGCCGCTGCAGGATCTCGCTGACAAGTACAACATGATGCAGGCGGCCATGGCCTCAGGCGAGCGCGTCTTCAAACTCCTGGATGAGCCGGAGCAGATATCTTGCTTTGGCTCGCCGCTCGAGTTTGGCGCTGCCAAAGGTAAAATCGAGTTTAGAAACGTCTCCTTCGCCTACAACAAGGATTACGTCCTGCAGGACATATCGTTCACCATCCAGCCCGGAGAAAAAGTGGCCATTGTCGGCGCAACCGGCGCCGGCAAGACCTCGATCATCAGTCTGATCAATCGCATGTATGAACCGACAGCCGGACAGATCTTTATCGATGACATCGACACGTCCCGCATTCCGGCAGAGGAGTTGAGATCGCGGCTCGGCGTGGTTCTGCAGGATGTGTTCATCTTTTCCGGCAGCATCGAGCACAACATCACGCTGGGAGATCCGTCCATCTCTGATCTTGAGGTTGAAACAGCCGCCCGTCGCGTCAATGCCAACCGTTTCATCGAAAGGCTGGCCGATCACTATAAGCATATCTTGACCGAACGCGGCAGCAACTTGTCCGTCGGTCAGAAGCAGCTGCTCTCGTTCGCGCGGGCGCTGGCCTACGATCCCGAGATCCTCATTCTGGATGAAGCGACATCGAGTGTGGACACTGAAACCGAGCATCTGATCAGCGATGCGATCCGCGCGCTCATGCAGCATCGCACCTCGATCATCATCGCGCATCGCCTGTCGACGATCAAAAATGTCGACTGGATCATTGTTCTGCACAAAGGGCGCATCCGTGAGATGGGGACGCACGAAGAGCTGTTGGCCAGGCGCGATGTCTATTATCGCCTCTATCAGCTGCAGTTTGGCGGTGCAGCGGCATGACAAAAATTTGAAAGGGATGGCTGTGCGGTTCGAAGAAAAGATCGTTCTGGTCACGGGCGCGACGGGCGCGCTCGGCTCTGCCGTGACCGCCCGTTTTTTAGGGCGAGGCGCCCGGGTGGCGGCGGTTGCGCGCGACCCGGGGAGACTGGCCGGATTGGCGACAACGCCGCGCCTGAAAACATTTGCAGCTGACGTGACGGACGCAGAGGCCGTCGAACGCCTCTTCATCGACGTTCAACATCAGCTCGGCGCCGTTGATATACTCATCCACACCGTTGGCGGCTACCAGGGCGGGCAATACCTGCAGGATATCGCGGTGCCGGATTGGCGGAGAATGATGGACCTCAACTTGAACGCCGCCTTTTACTGCGCCAAACACGCGTTGGCGCACATGGCGGCAAAAGGCGGCAAGATCATCACCATTTCAGCTCTGGCCGCCATCGAAGTGAAATCGAAACGCGCCGCCTACATCGTGGCCAAGTCCGGCCTCATCGCCCTGACGCGCGCCATTGCGG